>JAYSLK010000031.1:0-8141 GCA_043725585.1 Actinomycetota bacterium | reverse complement strand
TCGAGCACCCGGGCCCCTGATGCGCGGGATCCGACCTCGGCGCGGTTGTCGCGCTGGTCGAGGAAGGAGCCGGTCTTCTGCCCGTGGACGACGTCGGCTTCGAAGCGCAGACCGTGCTCGAGGAACGGCACGGGTGCGACGACGTCGGGGCCGATCAACGACATGCCCTCCACCAGGCCGTGCAGCTCGGTGGCCGGTATGGAGCGTGCGAGGCGCAGCACGATCGACGCGACCGGCACGAGCTCTCGGATGACGGGGACGAGCGCCTGCAGATGCGGCACCCATGCGCCGCTGTAGAGCTTGAGCACGGCGACGTGGCCGTATCGGTCGAGCACCAGACCAGGCAGTCCGTCGTTCTCGCCGTGGATGACCCGGTACGCGGTCGTGCCCGGTCGGGCGTCGTTCGATCGGGCGTCGTTCGATCGGGCGTCGTTCGGTCGGGAGGCGTCGTCGGGCGTGATCAGCGGCTGGCGCCGTTCCACCGCCCGGGCGATCGTGGCCCGGAAGAACGCCGCATCGATCGTGGTCGGCCTGCCCTGGTGGAGCACCTTCACGCGAATGGGCGACGACGGATCGAACAGGCCCACGGCCACGAACTGGCGGTCGTCGTCGAACACGACTGCGAGATCGCCGGGAGCGCCCTCGTGGCTGAGCGAGGTGATCGAACCATCGAACAACCACGGGTGTCCGCCACGCAGGCGGCGGATCGCATCGGGGGTCGTCTTCACGGCGAGGCGGCGCTCACCCGGTGTGGGCAACGACGACAGCGCGGAACGGGGAGCCATGGCTCCATCGTGCCACGGCAGGTCCCGAACCAGGCAGAACCTGGTGCATCGACCGAGATCCGGGCGGTTGCGACGTTCTGGTCGCGTCTCCCTGCGGCGGCTGCGGAAGTGCGCGACCAGAACGATCTCGCGACGACCCAAACTGTGGAAAACCGTCAAGGCGAGTGCGGAGAGTGCCGATACCTCCTCGGTCACGCGTGCCTCATGTCATCGACCTGCCATCGACCTCGTGTCGACCAGCATCGACCAGGCGGCATCCGTAGACTCGACCATTGACCGGATGGGGTCCCCCACCCCTGCAGAGACGGGCACGAACAGATGACCCTTCACCCAGACCAGACGGCACCGCTGCGTTGCGTGCTGATCGGTGCCGACAGCCTGCTCATCGAGTGTGGCGAGCTGCTGCGTTCACGTGGTCATGAGGTGGTGGCGGTCGTGGCGGGCGCCGCGAAGGTGGCCGACTGGGGTCGTCGGCTGGGTCTCCAGGTGCTCGATGCGAGCGGCTCGGCGTGGGTGGACGAGCTGCGAGGGGTGCCCTTCGACCATCTGCTGGCGATCACCCACCTGGCGATCCTGCCCGACGAGGCGTTGGGGCTGGCGACTCGCAGCTCGATCAACTTCCACGACGGTCCACTGCCCAGGTACGCAGGGTTGAACGCTCCAGCGTGGGCGCTCATCAATGGTGAGACCACCTACGGCATCTCGTGGCACGAGATCACCAGCGGCATCGACGAAGGCGACCTGCTCAAGCAGCAGATGTTCGAGGTGTCGCCGGCCGAGACGTCGTTGTCGATCAACACGCGCAACTTCGAAGCAGCGATCGACAGCTTTGCCGAACTGGTCGACGAGCTGGCGCCGGGCACGGTGCAGCGCACCCCACAGGACCTGTCGACCTCGCGCACGACCTACAAGCGCAACGATCGGCCTGCGGCCCTGTGCCGGCTCGACTGGCGGCGGTCTGCGGTCGAGCTGGAACGGCTGGTGCGCGCCCTCGACTTCGGTCGCTACGCCAACCCCTTGGGCTCACCCACGTTGGTCGGCGCCGACACTGCCTTCGTGGTGAAGCGAGCGGAGGCTCGCGACGGTGATCCGTCCGATGGCGAGCCGGGCGAGGTGCTCGAAGCAGATGATGGCGAGTTGTTGATCGCCACCGGTGACGGCGCGATCGCGCTCACCTCGTTCGAGACCCTTTCGGGCGACGAGGTCTCCGTCGCCGATGTCGTGACGAGGATCGGCGTGTCGGCCGGTGTGCTCCTTGCGTCGATCGACGACGACCGTGCCGACGAGCTGACCGAGCTCGGCCGCCGCCTGGCCAAGGCCGAACGCTTCTACGAAGGCCGCCTCGGTGCGATCGAACCGGTGGAGCTGCCGTGGGCATCCACCGCCACCGCCGAACACGTGGCGCGCGACGCGACGTTGCCGGTGTCGGTGCCAGCGGCCCTGATCGAGCGCTTCGGTGCCGATGCCGACGTTGCCATCGTCGCTGCGTTCGCCACCGTGCTCGCCCGCCTGTCGGGCAAGCAGCAGTTCCATCTCGCGCTCGCCACCCTTGGAACATCGGCGGCGGCCGCAGCCGGCGCACCACTGGTGTCCCACCAGGTGCCGATGGCGGTCGACCTGGCGATCGACCAGCCCGCGGCCCCCGCTGTCGCCGCGATCGCGGCCGAGCTCGCCGGCATCGACGCCCGTGGATCGTTCCTGCTCGACCTGGTGGGCCGCGACCCCGACCTGCGCAAACGTCGCGAGCTCGCGGCGGGCACCATCGCTCCGATCGCGGTGCGCCTCGGCGCCGCCGTGTCGGCGAGGGCTCCCGGCACAGTGGTCGAGTTGGTGGTGAACGACCACGCGGCGTCGGTCGTCATCGACGAGGCTCTCGTGTCTCGTGGCGATGCCGATCTGTTCGTGGCGTGCTTCCAGGCCGTCCTCCATGCGGTGGCCACCCAGCCCGATACACCGTTGTCGCACGTCGACCTGTTGGGCGCCGGCCTGCGCACGCAGGTGCTCGAGTCGTGGAACCAGACCGCGATCGACTTCCCCGCGCACGCCTGCATCCACCACTTGTTCGAAGATCAGGCCGACCGCACTCCCGATGTCGACGCGGTGGTGTTCGAGGATCAGCGGATCAGCTATCGCGAGCTCGACGCTCGCGCCAACCAGGTCGCAGCCCATTTGCGCGCCCTCGGCATCGGACCCGATTCCCTGGTCGGGGTCCACGTCGATCGCAGCATCGACCTGATGGTCGCTGTCCTCGGCGTGCAGAAGGCCGGCGGGGCGTACGTGCCGCTCGACCCCACCTATCCGGCCGACCGCCTCGAGCACATGATCCGCGACAGCGGGTGTGGGGTGATCGTCACCCTCGGCCGGCTGGAACGGATCTTGCCGCTGCCCGAGGGCAGCTCGGCCCATGTGGTGCGGCTCGATGCCGACTGGTCCACCATCGCGCAGCAGCCCACCGAACGGGTGCGCGCCGAGAGCGGTCCGAGCAACCTGGCGTACTGCATCTACACCTCGGGGAGCACCGGCCTGCCGAAGGGCGTGCTCATCGAGCATCGAAACGCCGTGAACTTCTTCACCGGTATGGACGCGGTGGTCGCCCACGACCTGCCGGCCACCTGGTTCGCGGTCACCAGCTTGTCGTTCGACATCTCCGTGCTCGAGTTGCTGTACACGCTCACCCGTGGTTTCACCGTCGTGGTGTACCTCGACCACGACAAGCTCGACGGCGATCCTCGCGGCGAATCGTCGACTGCAGACGACTTCGTTCCCGAGCACGGCGGTGTGCCGATCGACTTCTCGCTCTTCTACTTCTCCGGCGACGAGGCCGACGGCCACGGCAAGGGCAAGTACCGGCTGATGCTCGAAGGCGCGAAGTTCGCAGACACCCATGGCTTCATGGCGGTATGGACGCCCGAGAGGCACTTCCATGCGTTCGGTGGCCTGTACCCGCACCCTGCCGTCGCAGGAGCCGCGCTTGCGGCGATCACCGAGAACGTTCAGATCAGGTCGGGGTCGGTCGTGCTGCCGTTGCACCACCCGATCCGCGTGGCCGAACAGTGGAGCATGGTCGACAACCTGTCGAACGGCCGGGTCGGTCTGTCGATCGCCTCGGGCTGGTGGCCGCGCGACTTCGTGCTGATGCCTCAGAACTACGCCGAAGCCAAGAAGAACATGTTCCGCGACATCGAGAAGGTGAAGGCCCTGTGGCGCGGCGAGACCGTCACGTTCATCGGTGTCGATGGAGTCGAGGAGCACATCACCACCCTGCCCCGACCGGTCCAGGCCGAGCTGCCGGTGTGGGTCACCACGGCGGGCAACCCCGAGACGTTCATCGAGGCCGGCCGCATCGGCGCCAACGTCCTGACCCACCTCCTCGGCCAGTCGGTCGAAAAGCTGGCCCCCAAGCTGCTGGCCTATCGGCGGGCGCGTGCCGACGCCGGGTTCGACCCCGCCACCGGGATCGTGTCGCTGATGCTGCACACCTTCGTCGGCGACGACGACGATCAGGTTCGCGAGTTGGTGCGCCAGCCGATGAAGGACTACCTCGGCACGTCGGTGTCGTTGGTGAAGGAGTACGCCTGGGCGTTCCCGGCCTTCCAGCGGCCCGTGGGGTACGACGTCTCCAACGACGACGACCTGATCGCCAGCCTCAGCCCCGAAGACACCGACGCGGTCCTCGAGTTCGCATTCCTGCGCTACTACCAGACGAGCGGCCTGTTCGGCACGCCCGAGAGCGTGCAGCCGATGATCGACACGCTGAAGGGGATGGGCGTCGACGAGATCGGATGCCTGATCGATTTCGGGGTGCCCACCGACGTCGTGCTCGCGAGCCTGCCTCATCTCGACCGGGCGAAGAACATCGCCAACGCGCCTACGCCGTCGTTGGCCACCGTGGCCCACCCGGCGACAACCGTCGACCTGTCGCCGGCCGCGCAGTTGCGTCGCCATCAGGTCACCCACCTGCAGTGCACCCCGTCGATGGCGCGGATGTTCACCTTGGAAGACGACACCCGCGCGGCGCTGGCCGACGTCGCCCACCTGTACGTCGGCGGCGAGGCATTCCCGGTACAACTCGCCAAGGACCTCGTCGACAACTCGCGCACGGGCAACGTCACCAACATGTACGGCCCCACCGAGACCACCATCTGGTCGACCACGTGGAGGCTGCACGGATCGCTCGACACGATCCCGATCGGCACACCGATCGCGAACACCCGCATCTACATCCTCGACAAGAACCTGCAGCCGCTGCCCGCCGGCGTGCCGGGCGATCTGTGGATCGGCGGCGAGGGCGTGGTGCGCGGATACCACCAGCGGCCGGAGCTCACCGCGGAACGATTCGTTGCCGACCCGTTCGTCACCGGTGGTCGCATGTACACGACGGGCGACCTCGCGAAGTGGCGAACCGACGATTCGGGGATCATCGACTTCCTCGGTCGGATCGATCACCAGGTGAAGATCCGCGGCTATCGCATCGAACTGGGTGAGATCGAGGCTCGCCTCGGCCAGCACCCGGACGTCCGCGAATGCGTCGTCGTCGTCCGCGAGGACACCCCGGGCGACCAGCAGCTCGTCGGGTTCGTCTCGGCCAAGGACGGAGCGCATCTGCAACCGTCGGAGCTGAAGGATCACCTGAAGGTGAACCTTCCGGATCCGATGATCCCTGGCCACATCGTGGTGCTCGACGATCTGCCGCACACGCCCAACGGCAAGATCGACCGCAACGGTTTGCCGTCGCTGGCCTCGGTGCTCGGCCAGCGGGCCGGAGACGTCGTGGTCGCCGGCGCCGAGAACGACCTCGAACGGACCGTGCTCGACGTCTGGCGCGAGACTCTCGGCATGCAGGCCATCGGCGTCGACGACAACTTCTTCGACATCGGCGGGCATTCCCTGCTCGTGGTGCGCATGCACCGCCGCCTGAAGGAGGTGCTCGAGCGACAGATCCCGCTGACCGAGCTGTATCGGTTCCCCACGATCCGCACCTTCGCCAACTCGCTCACCTCCGACAGCGCGTCGGCCTCGCTGCAGCAGAGCGCCGATCGCGCCTCGCGCCGACGCGAACATATGGAGCGCCGCCGCGCCCGCGTTCGATGACCCGACCTCCCACCACCCGACTCGTCTCTCCATCGGAGTTCCCACGTGGCCAGTGACAACGACATCGCGATCGTCGGCATGGCGGTGCGCCTGCCTGGGGCGCAGTCGCCGGAGGAGTACTGGTACAACCTGCGCAACGGCGTCGAGAGCGTGCGCTTCTACACCGATGACGAGTTGATCGCCGCGGGGGTGAAGCGAGACGCCCTGCTGCGCCCGAACTACGTGAAGGCGGGCGCCCCACTCGACCAGATGGAGCACTTCGACGCCGAGTTCTTCGGCTTCTCGCCGAAGGAAGCTGCGATCATGGATCCGCAGCACCGTCAGTTCCTCGAGGCCTGTTGGGAGGCGCTCGAAGACTCGGGTCACATGCCCGAGCGGTTCGACGGCGCCGTCGGCATCTTCGCCGGTTCGGGCATGGCCGCGTACTTCGCACAGAACCTGATCACCAACCCCGAGCTCGTGCGCAGCGTCGGCATGTTCCTGCTGCGCCACACGGGCAACGACAAGGACTTCCTCGCCACCCGCGTGAGCTACCTGCTCGACCTGCGCGGGCCCGCGATCAACGTGCAGACGGCGTGCTCCACATCGCTGGTGGCCGCACATCTGGCGGTGCAGCACCTGCTGTCGGGCGAATGCGACATGGCGCTCGCAGGAGGCGTCACGATCGAGATCCCGCATCGGCGGGGCTACCACTACGAAGACGGTGAGATCCTGTCGCCCGACGGTCACTGTCGCGCCTTCGACCATCGTGCCCAGGGCACCGTGTTCGGCAGTGGCACCGGGGTGATCGTGCTGCGTCGATTGCAGGACGCGATCGACGATGGCGACCAGATCTACTCGGTCATCAAGGGCACCGCGGTGAACAACGACGGGTCGCAGAAGGTCGGATACCTCGCTCCATCCGTCGACGGTCAAGCAGCCTGCATCGCCGAGGCGCTCGCTGTCGCCGACGTCGAAGCCGACACGGTGAGCTACGTCGAGTGCCACGGCACCGGGACGGCGATGGGCGACCCGATCGAGGTCGCCGCACTCACGCAGGCGTTCCGCGAGGGCACGGACCGAGTGGGCTTCTGCGGTCTGGGCAGCGTGAAGACCAACATCGGTCACCTCGACACGGCTGCCGGCGTGGCCAGCCTGGTGAAGGCGTCGCTGGCCCTCCAGCACGCCGAGATCCCTCCCACGTTGAACTACGAAGCGCCCAACCCGCGCATCGAGCTCGACGACAGCCCCTTCTACGTGAACGACACCCTGCGCGAGTGGAAGCCGGAGGGCGGTGGCGTTCGCCGCGCGGGTGTCAACTCGCTCGGCGTGGGTGGCACCAACGCCTTTGCGATCTTGGAGGAGCCGCCGGCCCGTGCCAGCCGGCCGAGCACCAAGCCGTGGCACCTGATCGCACTGTCGGGGCGGAACCGAGGCGCGCTCGACGGCAATGCCGCTCGGCTGGCGGCGCACCTGAGGGCGCATCCCGAGCTCGACCTCGGCGACGTCGCGTACACGTTGCTCGAAGGCCGTCGCCACTTCACCGAGCGCCGCGTGCTGGTGGCCGCCGACCGCGACGAAGCGATCGCGCTCCTGGAGGGCAGCGAGCCGCGGCGGGTGTTCTCGCACACGGCGTCGAGCGAGACCCCCCGACTCGCCTTCATGTTCCCCGGCGGCGGAGCGCAGTACCCGCGCATGGCGATCGATCTCTACACCAGTGAGCCCTCCTTCGCCGCCGACGTCGACGCCGGGCTGCGGCTGCTCCTCGACAGGCACGGCATCGATCTCGAACCCGATCTGTTCTGTGCGCCCGATCGGCTGGCCGACGCGCTCGTCGCCCTCGAGCGGCCCTCGCTGCAGTTGCCGGCGATCTTCATCGTCGAGCACGCCCTCGCGCGTCGGATGATCAGCACAGGGCTGCAACCCACCGCGTTGATCGGCCACAGCGTGGGCGAGAACACCGCTGCGTGTGTCGCAGGCACGATGACGTTCGAGGACTGCCTCGGCCTGGTCGTGCTGCGCGGCCAACTGATGGACCGCACCGCCGGCGGCATGCTCGCCGTGCCGCTCGCCGCCGACGAGCTCGCGCCGCTGCTCGAGGAGTACGATCTCGACCTCGCCGCCGTGAACGCCCCCGACCTGTGTGTCGCCTCTGGCGACGACGCCACCCTCGCACGGCTGCAGGAACACCTCGCGTCGATCGGTGTCGAGGCCCATCGGGTGAAGATCAACATCGCCGCGCACAGCCGCATGCTCGATCCGGTCCTCGACGAGTTCGGTGCCTAC
>JAYSLK010000030.1:0-3037 GCA_043725585.1 Actinomycetota bacterium | reverse complement strand
GCCGAAGGCGTCGAGTGTGCTCTCGTCCATGTGAGGTCGTCCCTTCTGACGTGCGCCAGGGTGTGAATCGGGCACACGTTGATCATCGGTCGGGCGCAGCATGCTGCCGCACGATGATCTCGTTCGATTGTCGGTTGCCCACGTTCGGCGCCGCCATTGCGTCGGCGGCACACCCCCGGGTGAGCGACGGGTGCTTCGGACATCCCCGGCGCCCATCGTGGAGATGGGTGGCGCCGACGAGGACCGTGTCGAGCACGGCATTGACCAACGGGTCAATGCGCGTGTACAGAGTGTACCGCCTGACGGCGTCCTGTCCGGGCATCTCCGAGCACTTGCACCACGCTGGGTAGCGAAATCCTGACGGTGAGTGCGATCAACGGTACCGGCGCATGTGCACGTTCTGCACCAGCGCCAACAACACGAAGAACGTCACCAAGCTCGAACCGCCGTAGGAGATGAACGGCATCGGCAGCCCCGTCACCGGCATGATCCCGAGCGTCATCGCGATGTTCTGGAACACCTGCCACAGGATCATCGTGAACACGCCGGCACACAGGTACGTGCCGAGCATGTCCTTCGACAGGTGGGCGATGCGCCAGATGCGCAGGAGCATCACGACGAACAGACCGATCACCACACTGCAGCCGACGAGGCCGAACTGCTCCCCCACTGCCGAGAACGGGAAGTCGGCCCACTGCACCGGGATGTCGTTCTTCGCATTCGTCAACGGGCCCTGCAACCACCCCTTGCCGGTGATGCCACCGGTCGCGATCGCACGAACGGCATTGCGCGGCTGATAGATGAAGTCGCGCAATGCATCGTCGCTCGAGTCCTGGTTGAAGAACGCCTCGATCCGGCGCAGTTGGTACCGGTTGACGATGCCCGACACCACCGCAGCGATCACCGTGGCCACCGACATCAACGTGATCAGGGCGATGTACTTCGGCTTGGCCCCGGCGACCAGCAACACACCCATCGCCATCGCCACCATCACCGACGACGATCCGAGGTCAGGCTGGATGATGATCAACGCCGATGGCACGCCCACCATGATCAACCCCCCGAGGAAGCGCGGATACGAGACCTCGTCACTGTCCTCCTCGGACAGATAGGCGGCGAGCGCAAGGAGCACCGTTGCCTTGGCCAACTCGGCGGGCTGCAGCTTCAGCGGGCCGAGGTCGAAGCTGAGGCGGGCGCCGCCGCTCACGGTGCCGGCCACGTTCACGAGCACCAGCATCATGATCGTGACCCCGTAGAAGAACCTCGCCCGTTCGCGCAAGGTCTCGTAGTCGATCGCCATCACCACCACCATCGCGATGACGGCCGCGATCAGGAACACCACCTGTCTCGTGACGTAGAGGAACGGGTCGGTCTGCTTGGTCCTCGAGGCCGAGTAGATGACGAAGCAGCCGATTCCGGCCAGCGCCGCCTGGACGAGCATCAACAGCCAATCGACGTTGCGGCTCGGATCGCTGGGGCTCGATCGGATGTTGCCGAGCCCCGAATCGGGCTTGCGTTGGAGAAAGGTGAGCGTCATCGATGCACACCGTCGTCGCCGGCGAGCAGCCGACTACTCACGAATCGACCCGTCATAGCCACCGAGACACGTGGAGTCGGCCAGTTCCTTGGGCGCGGCCGTGTACGGCGAGTTCACGTCGAGCGTGTCGGACGGGAGGACCTTGTCGGGCTCGATCTCCTCGGCGAGCACGGTGAAGATGCACTTGACGACGGGAGCGGCCGCCTTCGAGCCGTACCCGCTCTTTTCGAGGTACGCAACGATGGTGTAGGGTTGCTCCTCGGTCAGGCTGAACGCACCGAACACCGACGAGTCGTTCCAGGGGTACTGGCCGGCACCCTGAGCTGTGCCGGTCTTGCCGGCGATCGGCAACTTCTCGTACGGGTAGTCGGCGAACAGCTTCTCGCCCGTGGTCGCCCGGTAGCGGCCTTCGGGGAACTCGACGCCGCAACGCTTCTCCTGCTCGCCTCCGCAGATCACGCGGGACAGTCCGGCGATGATCGGCAAGCGCACCTCGGGCGGCATCTGCATCTGGTTGTTGATCTCCGGGCTCTCGAACGACTCGACGATCACCGCGGAGTCGAGATCGGCCATCGCCGCCACGCCCTGCTCGTTCGGCGTGAAGGGGGCCAGGATGTTCTTCACCAGGTGAGGGCGCATCACGAAGCCGCTGTTGGCGAGAGCGGCGTACGCGTTTGCCAGCTGGAGCGGCGTCGATGCGAACAGCCCCTGGCCGATGGCCACCTGCACCAGGTCGCCGGTCACGAGTCGCGGTGCTTCTCCCTTCGAGAGCACGTTCTTTTCGACCAGCTCCTTCTTCACCGCATCGTCGGGGATTCGACCGTCCCACTCGTACTGGAGGTTGATGCCGGAATCGGCGCCGAACCCGAACTCCATCAGGTCTGCCTTCAGCTCGTCGCGCCGGCCGAGCAAGGTGAAGAAGTTCTCGCCCAGGCGATAGAAGAACGTGTCAGAGCTGACGGCGAGCGCATCGGCCACCTTCACCGGGCCGTACCGACTGGGCACCCCGAAGGGATCGAGGGCGTTCTTGAACTCACAGCGCACACCCTCGGCGCAGATCTCTTCGTCCACCGACACCAACTTGTAGGTGCCCTCGTCCATCCAGATGTCCTCCGAGGAGATCAACCCGCTGTGCATCGCCGACCAGGCGATGAACGGCTTGATCGTGGACCCGATGTTGTAGCGGCCCTGAACCGCTCGGTTCACCAGGATCGAACGGTCGGGATCCTTGGTGGGCGGGAACAACTGCTCGAGCTTCTCCTTGCTCACGCCGGCGTTGAACCACCGGTTGTCGAACGTCGGGTAGCTCGCCATCGCGACCACTTGGCCGTTGGTGTGGTCGAGCACGACGACCGAGCCGGCCGGTGCCTTGTACTGGATCCACTCCTGATCGCCGAACTCCTTCGAGTTGGCGTAGACGCGAGTCTGACCGCCTTCGATCTTCGGGTCGATGAAGTTGTGCGCCGCCAGGTCGGCGCAGTTGCACTCCTCTTTGTCGGT
>JAYSLK010000029.1:0-1670 GCA_043725585.1 Actinomycetota bacterium | reverse complement strand
AGTAGTTGGAGCAGGCGTCGGACGAACGGGCACCCACTCCCTGAAGGTTGCGCTGGAGCAGCTGTTCGGTGGGACGTGTCACCACATGATCGAGATGTTCGAGCGACCCGAGCAGATCGCTGCATTCACCGCCGCGATCGACGGAGAACCCACGGATTGGTCTGCCGTGCTCGCCGACTTCACCGCGATCGTCGACTTCCCAGGCTCCCTCTTCTGGCGCGAGATCGCCGCAGCGAACCCGGAGGCGCCGATCCTGCTCTCGACCCGCGACGCAGAGGGCTGGTACACGAGCGCGTCGAACACGATCTTCCTCTCGTTCGATCGCGTTCCGCCCGAGCTGGCTCCCTGGATGGGATCCGTGCAGCGTGCTCTGCGCGACCGCTTCAGTGACGACTTCGACAACAAGGACGCGATGATCGCCGCGTACGAACAGCACAATGCGGCCGTACGAGCCGAGGTGCCACCGGAGCGGCTGATCGACTGGACTCCGAGCGACGGGTGGGGCCCGCTCTGCACCGCTCTGAACCTGGCCATGCCCGACGACCCGTTCCCGGTGACCAACACCACCAGCGACTTCCGTGCCATGGTCGGAATCGACCCGCCCGCATAGACGCCTGAGGCTACGGCGGGTCAGCTGAGCAGCGAGCGAGCACGCTCGAAGAACGTCAGCGCACCTGCGACCTGATCCGGGGCGTCGTGCAGCTCGTCGAGCGTCAGTGCAGCACCCCCGAACGGCGCGCTCCAGAACTCGCCCTCCTGCGGAGCCCACGGCGACACGTAGAGGTACGGCACGGGAATCGTGGCGTCACCAGGCGAGGCGCCGTAGCTCGCGCGAGTCCCACCATCGGCGTCCCCGAGCTCGATGGCCGCATCGAAGTGCTCAGGCCACAGCTGCACCCTCGTGTCCGTGGGTGAGCCGGCACGAGCGTGTAGCCGCTCCAACACCAGGGTGGAGAACCCGAACCAGTCGTCGAGGAACGCAAGCGCCGCAGCATCGACCTCGAGATCAGCGTCGAGGTCGATCTCGGCGGGCGCGTCGTGGAACTCGATGCCTGTGGGGGCGCCTGGGGTCACGCCCACGAACTTGCCTGCTGCGCGCAGGGTTGTGATCGGGACCGAGTCGACCGTGTCGCCGTCCTGCACGACGAGACTCGAGCCTTCGACCCTGACCTGGCGGTCGTTGCCGAAGAATGGCGTTCCGAACCCGCCTTTCGTCCATCGCAGCCCGATCTTGCCGTTGGCGAAGTGCCGCGCAGGCGAGATCACGGAGAAGGCCAGCACCGTAAGCGATCGCCGGGTCGACCCGAGGGTTGCGGGCACGGCGTCAAGGCGCTTGAGGTCGCCGATCCAATGCTCCCGCGCGTACCGGCCAACCGCCGGGTCCTTGCGGGCGTCGACGGTCCAGGCGTCGTCCAGCGGCGACACGACGATCACATCCTCGACATCCTCGACCGCGAGCGGGTGGTCAGCGAACCACGGACCCTCGTTGACCGCTGGTGGTGACGGCTCGAGCACGACGGCAACACGGCCGCCGCCGAGTACGTCGGACGCCTCGCGTCGGGCATTACGTACAGACGACATGGTTCAGATCTCCTTGAACGACTGGCGGGATGGCGAGGTGGAGACGAAGCGCTCAGCAAACGATCAGATCGAGCTCGCCAATTCTGCCC
>JAYSLK010000028.1:0-3291 GCA_043725585.1 Actinomycetota bacterium | reverse complement strand
ACCGGCGCGACGGGCGCAGCTGGATCGTTCGTCCTGCCCGACCACGGTGACGACACGTATCTCACCCTCGATCTCACCGCCACCGATGCTGTTGGGCTCAGCACCACCGTGTCACGTCGGCTGGTGTACCGAACGTCACAACTCCGTCTCGACACCGTGCCGTCCGGTCGAACGATCCTGTACGACGGAAACATCGTGCAGACACCGTTTGCGGCCGAAGTCCCGGTGGGCGCAGTGCGAACCGTGTCGACCGGCGCCGCCCAACGTGGCGCTCAGTTCCTGGGATGGTCCGACGGCGGCGCCCTGCAGCACGACATCACGGTCGGCGCCGACGACGCGCTGCTCGCCGCTGCCTTCAGCGACGCGGTCATGGTCCCGGTGACCCCGAACCGGTTGGTCGACACCCGCGAGGGTCTCGGGGGCGAGATCCTGGTTCCAGGTGTGAATCGTCGAGTTCTCGTCGCCGGACGCGGCGGGGTTCCCGCAACGGGCGCCAGCGCAGTCGTGCTCAACGTGACGATCACCGAGTCCCGCGGCTCGGGCTTCGCCACGGTGTGGCCGGGCGGCTCACGGCCCAACGCCTCGAATCTCAACTTCACGGCGGGATCGACGGTGCCCAACCTGGTCACCGTGGGCCTCGGTGCCGACGGTGGTGTCGACGTGTTCTCCAGCGAGTGGGCGCACGCCGTCATCGACGTGGTCGGCTGGTATGCGTCGGGCTTCGTCCCCACGCAACCGGCCCGCCTGGCCGACACCCGCGACGGGTCGGGGGGCGTCATCCTGCTCGCCGGCGAGACCCGCGAGATCGACGTCGCCGGTCGCGGTGGTGTCCCGCCGTCGGGTGCCACAGCTGTCGCCCTCAACGTCACAGCAGCGGGCGCGTGGGGGCCGGGCTACCTGACGGTGTGGCCCTCGGGCGCGGCTCGTCCTGTGGCATCGAACCTGAACTTCGCGACCGGTCAGACGATCGCCAACGCAGTCGTGGTGGGGGTCGGAGCCAACGGCAGGCTCAGCGTCTACAACAGCTCCGCCGCCACCAACCTCGTGGTCGACGTGGCCGGCTGGTACCGCTCCGGCTTCGTGCCCGTGGTGCCCGCCCGCGTGATGGACACGAGATCCGGCCTCGGCGGGATCGTCCTCGGTCCACAGGAGACTCGCCGCCTGCAGGTGGTCGGAGTCGGTGGCGTGCCCGCGTTCGGGGTCGATGCCGTCGCCGCGAACATCACCGTCACCGACCCGACGAGCGCCGGCTTCGTCACGGCATGGCCGTCCGGCCGTCGGCGTCCGCTCGCGTCGAACCTGAACTTCGTCGCCGGCCAGACGGTGCCGAACGCGGCGATCATCGGCGTCGGGCCGGGTGGCACGATCGAGCTGTACAACAGTTCCAATTCGTCGCACCTCGTGGTCGACATCACCGGGTGGTTCGCGAGCACCCCGCAAGATCCGACGAACGGCTGAGCGCGTTCATCGATGGGCTCAGTAGCCGCTTCAGTTGCCGCCCGGCGAGTACTTCGCCAGCAGTTGCCGTGGTCGTGTGCGGGCCATGCGCCAACCACGACGGAGCTTGGGCACGATCAGACGGCGCCGGGTGGGGCGCCATCCGCTCCACGCCGTGTGATCCACCGCGTCGAACCACGGTGCGGCGAGGCCGATGTCGCCGTGGAGGTGCCACGGCTTCGGCCGACTGGTGTAGTGAAAGATCTTCGCGTCGCCGCCGGGGCCCGTCGTCGACGCCGTCCCTGACGTCGCCCCTGATGCCGCCCCTGATGCCGCCTCTGATGCCAGCAGGTGTGTCTGGGTGTTCCACATCGGCGGCAGCGTCTGTACCCGACCTGCACAGACGACGTTGATCGCATCCTGGTCGGCGAAGCGCAACGGAGTGGTGTCGACGAGTGCTCGGAACCGGTCGGTCACGCCCTCTCGCCGCCAGGCGGCCAGGTCCATCACGAGCACACCTGCGTTGATGTACGGGCTGTCGCCGGAGCCGACACCCGTTGTGGGCAGGAGCGGCAACAACCGCTCGATGTTGCGCACCCGCCCGTCTCCTTGCCCATCGGCGACGCCTGCCACCAGCATCCCCGGCTCGAGCAGGTCGACGAGCGCGGCGAGATCGGTGAGTGCGATCGTGTCGGAGTCGAGGTACACGGCGCGATCGGCGTCGGGCAGGTAGTCGGCTGCGAACAAGCGGGCAAAGGTCGCGGCCGAGGGGATCACACCGCCCTGCAGCGCGCTGTCGGGGATGACGTCGGTGAACGCAACGATGCGCACTTCAGCGCCGTCGACCGCGAGCGAGCGTTGGATGCGTTGCCTGTTTCGCCGGGAGATTCCGCAGTCGATCACCGTAATGCGCACCGTCGCCGGGCTGTCGGATCGCAGGATGGCAGATCGTGCTGCTGCCGTGAGGGGCATCGAGAACAGGTCGTCGGCAGCGACCGCGACATGGATGACGTCGCGGTCCATCAGGTCATCGGCGGCGGCACGGGCAGGTACGTCGCTCGCTTCCTCGCGGTGAGCCGAGCTCGAAGGTTCCACGCCATGAACGAACAGGCCGGCGGCAGCATTGCCTCGACGTCCCACAGCGCCCGCTTGACGATCTGAAACGATCTGCGCACCACGTCGTTGTGCAGCAACGTGGTCCGCACTCCTGTTCCCGTCGTGATCCCGCTCGGCGACGGCCCCTGTCGCGACAGGTTGGGCACGGCGAGCAACGTCGGGTGGCCGGACGAGTGGCGGAACTCGTTCAGGATGCCATCGACGCTGATCCGGTGCCCTCCCGGTCGCAGGCGGCTCTCGAAGTGCTCGATGAGCGCACCGAGATACCTGCTGTTGACCGCGACGAAGTGCGATCCCGTGAACTCCCAGTGGTGGGCGCGGGCGACGTGGGTCGACACCTGCTCGATCGGGAAATGACGCCCCGGAGACTGGTCGCCGAGGTAACCGAGCAACAACACCGACCAGTCGAGCCCGACCAATTCGCGTTGGATCTCGGGGAGCAGTTCGAGGAAGCGGCTGGCGATGACCGCGTCGTCCTCCACGAAGATCGCGACGTCGACGCCGTCGTCCAACGCTGTGCGCATCGCCCGCAGATGACTCTCGAAGCAGCCTCGAAAGCCGATGCTGCTGAAGCCGCCCGCATCTGTTGGACGTTGTGACACGAGGACCTCGAACGGCAACGCCACTCGTTCCAGCTCGGCACCGAGGTGCGCCTGCCGAGTCGGACGATCGGCCGTGGTGAGGCCGTAGCACTTCCATTCGAGTGTCGTTCGAGCGCTCTCCCTGGCTCTCACACTC
>JAYSLK010000027.1:0-2242 GCA_043725585.1 Actinomycetota bacterium | reverse complement strand
GGTGCAAGCGACCGCGACCCAGGGGATGAACCAGCCGCGGGGCTGGCGGGTGATCCCGCTCGAGAGCGTGAGCACCGTGCGGCCACCCGGGATGAATCGCGCCGTGATGAGCAGCAGACCTCCACGCTCGCGGATCTGTTCGCCGGCCCATGCAAGGCGGGCAGCGAACTTCGGGCGGTGCGCGGCGCGGCGCGCGAATCGGTCGGAGAAGCCACGCCCGATGGTGTAGGCGGTGTTGTCGCCGAGGAACGCTCCAACGGCGCCGCAGACGATCACCATCCAGAGCATGTACGGCGCCTCGCCCACAGCGACCGACACTCCGGCGATGATGACCGTGGTCTCGCTGGGAACGATGGGAAGCACGGAATCGAAGAAGGCGATGCCGAAGACGACGCCGAGGAACCACCAATTTGCCGACCAGTCGCCGAGGGCGTCGGTGAGGTCAGTGATCCAGCTGAAGATCCCGGCGAACATGACGGCGCAAGGTTAGTGCGAGCGCGGCCGCATCGTCGGGAGTGCGAGCGGTGACGGTGAGGTGGCCCATCTTCCTCCCGGGGCGCGGCTCGGTCTTGCCGTAGAGGTGCAGGTGAGCGTTTCCGCCGGTCAGCGCCCGGGTCCAGTCGGGGGGACCGCCGGCCCATTCGTCGCCGAGCAGGTTCACCATCGCTGCGCCTTCGGCGATGAGGGAGGGGTCGCCGAGAGGGAGGCCGCACACGGCCCTGACCTGTTGCTCGAACTGGCTGGTCGCGGCAGCATCGAGGGTCCAGTGGCCGCTGTTGTGCGGGCGCGGGGCCAGCTCGTTGACGACCAGTTCCCCGTCGACCACGAACATCTCGACGGCCAGCACGCCGACGTAGTCGAGGGTGACGGCGATCGAGATCGCCAGCGCCGCAGCCTGCTGCGCGACGTGATCGGACGTCCGAGCGGGCACGACCGTGACGTCGAGGATGCCGTCGACGTGGGTGTTGGTGACGGTGGGATGCACCGCGCAGGTGCCGTCGACGCCG
Source organism: Actinomycetota bacterium (assembly GCA_043725585.1). Taxonomy (GTDB): domain Bacteria; phylum Actinomycetota; class Acidimicrobiia; order Acidimicrobiales; family Ilumatobacteraceae; genus VFMC01. Next base: position 1,235 of record JAYSLK010000027.1, on the reverse strand, counting down.
CGGGCCAGCACCACCGACAGCTCCTGTTGAAGCGCCAGTCGCTGCTCCACGACGCACCCGACCCGACCGAGGGCGCGCCACGCCGTGGCGAGCTCGACGTCGTCGGCCACGGTGACCTGCCCCTTACCGTCGTACCCGAGCCGGGCGGTCTTCACTATCGCCGGGAACCCGACGCCGCGATCGCACATCGGTTCCCGCAGGTCGTCATCGGAGTCGATGACCGCGTACGGAGCGACCGGCATGCCGGCATCGGTGAGGAACCGCTTCTCCGACCTGCGGTCCTGGGTGATGCCGATCGCTGCGGGAGACGGCCGGACCAGCGTGGCCGCGGCCAGCGAGGCCAGGGCAGCCGCGGGTGGGTTCTCGAACTCCGTGGTCACGACGGCGCAATTGCGGGCGAGCGTCGCAAGCGCCTCTGGGTCGTCGTACGCGGCAGCGAGATGGACATCGGCGGCCGCCCCGGCGGGCGCCTCGGGGTCGGGTTCGAGCACCATCGTCCGGTAGCCCATGGTGCGGGCGGCCATGACGAAGTACCGGCCGAGCTGGCCGCCTCCGAGAACACCGATCATGGCCGGCGGAAGGATGGCGGCCGGCGGTTGGATCGACATCGGGTCGATCATGCCGGGGGCACGACGCTGGCGGCAGCATCGTCGTGGCGCCGCCGCCGGTCGGCGACGAGTCGTTCGTGCAGATCGGGATCGTCGCCGGCGAGGAGCGCCACAGCGAAGAGTGCGGCGTTCGTGGCGCCGGCCTCACCGATCGCGAACGTTGCGACCGGCACGCCGGCAGGCATCTGCACGATCGAGTACAACGAATCGAGCCCGGAGAGATGTCGCGAGGCGACCGGCACACCGAGGACCGGGACCGTGGTCTTCGCGGCGAGCATGCCCGGCAGGTGCGCGGCGCCACCGGCGCCGGCGATGATCGCTCGGATACCTGCCAGGTGCGCGCGTTCGGCGAAGGCGAACATCTCGTCGGGCATGCGGTGCGCCGACACGACCTGCACCTGGTGGGCGACGCCGAACTGCTCGAGCACGTGGACGGCGCCGACCATCGTCGACCAGTCGCTGCTGCTGCCCATCACCACCGCGACGAGCGGGGCGGCCGTTTCGGATGTTTCGGGCGTGGGCGACTTTGCAGGCACGTCAGGCATTCTGCCGGTTCAGACAGCGGCGCCGGCGCGCTCGCCCTCGACGACGGCCGCGTGCGCCCGTCGCGGGGCGATGCAGTCGCCG
>JAYSLK010000026.1:0-4083 GCA_043725585.1 Actinomycetota bacterium | reverse complement strand
TAGAGGTAGGTGTTGTAGGGCGTGTCGAGCGCCTTCAACTCCTGGAACGGCCGATTCTGGTCCTGCTGGTAGAAGAGGGTGGCGTCGATCTGCAACGGCATGTTGATCCGCAGCCGATTGAGGATGACGCGAGCGATCATCGGCCGGTCGGCCTCGATCTTGGCCTCGCGTTCGACCATCGATGCGACGATCAACACCTGGTACGCCTGCAGCGCCTGTTCGTAGCCCTTGACGACGATGTCTTCTTGGCGACCGACCCGCTCCATCAAGGCGACCATGCGCCGGATCACCTGATCCGGCGTCTCACCGTTCGACACCTGATACGTGTCGGGGAACAGCAGGCCCTCCAGGCTGGTGACTCCCTCGGGCTGCCATTCGGACCGGACGCTGCCGTCGGTGGCAGCCGTGATGAAGTCGCTCATCAGCAGCCGTGGCATTCGCTCGCTGAGACGCTGGGCCATCCGATCGACGGTGAAGCCCTCCGGGAACGTGACCGAGGTGTACGTCTGCTCGGGCGGCGTTCGGAGCACGGCCATCAGGTTGCCCATGTGATCGCGCGGCCGGAGTCGGTAGTAGCCGGGTGTCAGCTCGAGCCCGCCCTGGCGTTCGACGTACCAGCGAAAGACCCGGGCGTTGGTGATGAAGCCTTCGTTCTGCAACCGCACGCTCAGCGTGTCGATGGTCTCGCCCTCGTCGACGGTGAAGTTCACGGCCGGTTCCGGGTCGCCCGAGGGGTTGATCTGCTGTAGGTACCACCAGCCGACGGATCCACCGACGAGCATGGTGACGGTGCCGATCGCCAGCAACGAGTAGGCCAGCCACTTGAACGGCCAGCGGTTCTTGCGGGCGCGCTCGATGACGAGCGCATCGGTCACATCCGGGTCGTCCCACGGATCGTGGGTCCATCCCGAGGCAACTCGGTTCTCGCGCCGGTCGTCGAGCGTCATCCCCATGGTGAGCTCACGATCGGTCGTCCCACCGATGTGCGTTGCGAGACTCGAGCCAGTTCTGCAGCATCACTGCAGCGGCGACCTTGTCGACGACCTTGCGGCGAGCTTGCGCGTTCATCTTGAGCTCCATCAGCACCGCATCGGCCGTCACCGTCGTGCGACGCTCGTCGTAAGTCTCCACGGGCACGCCGACCACGGTAGCCAACGCCTCGGCCTCGGCGATGGCAGCCTGCGCTGCCGGGCCGACCGAACCGTTCATGTTCAGCGGCAGACCGATCACCACCACCTCGGCCTCTTCCTCGACGACCAGTGCTGCGATGCGCCGGTGATCGGTGGCCCGGCTGCCGGATCTGGGCACCATGGTGAGCGGCGACGCGATCGTGCCGGAGCGATCGGTGATCGCGATCCCGATCCGCTTCGACCCGAGGTCGACGCCGAGCGCACGCACCGGTGATCCGCTCAGGTGGTGGCCGCGGCCTTCGCGATGCGAACGGCTTCGTCGATGCCGTCGGCGTTCTTGCCACCCGCGGTGGCCACGTCACCCTTGCCCCCACCACCGCCACCGACCGCCTTCGCCGCGTCCTTGATCAGGTCGCCCGCGACCTTGCCCGACGCGGGAGTGACGGCGCTGACGAGGGAGACCCCGCCGCTGTCGCTGATGCCGACGAGGACCACGATCTCGACGCCGTTCTGCTGGCGCACCGCAACCGCGAGGTCGCGAAGATCGCCAGGGCTGAGGCCATCCACCCGCTGCACCAGCACGCCGCCCTCGGCCGCTTCGGCCAGTTCGCTCGCCCGACCGGTCGCGAGCTGGGCGCGGAGGATCTTGATCTCGTCCTGGAGATCTTTGATCTCGTCGATCCTGCGCTGTACGCCGGCGACGAGATCGTCGGTGCTGGCGCCGACGATGCGGCCGACCTCGGTCATCACCTGCTCGTCGCGTTGGAGCAGCGCCAGCGTGTTGGCCCCGGTGACCGCCTCGATACGCCGGAGGTTCGAACCGATCGAGCTTTCGCTGATCACCTTGACGGTGCCGATGTCACCCGTGGCCCGGACGTGGGTGCCGCCACACAACTCGATCGAACTTCCCGCCTCGAGCACTCGCACGATGTCGCCGTACTTGTCGCCGAAGAACGCCATGGCGCCCATCGCCAACGCTTCGTCCTTGGTGGTCTCGTACGCGCGCGCCGGGGCGTTCGCCAACGTCTCGGCGTTCACGATCGCTTCGATGCGGGCGACCTCGTCATCGGACACCGGGGCGTAGTGGCTGAAGTCGAAGCGCAGACGGTCGGGGCCGACCAACGAACCTGCCTGCTTCACATGTTCGCCGAGCACCATGCGCAGCGCGTGGTGGAGCAGATGGGTGCCGGTGTGATTGCGGCGGGTGGCGTCGCGTCGTTCCACATCGATGGTGACCGTCGCTGACGCACCGCTCACCATCTCGCCGCTCAGCACCTTGACCACGTGGCGGCGCAGGCCCGGGAGCGCGAACGTGGTGTCGAGCACCTCGCCGATGCCGGTGTCGGCGGCGATGGTGCCGGTGTCGCCCACCTGGCCGCCGCTCTCGGCGTAGAACGGGCTCCGATCGAGGAACACCTCGACGGTGTTGTCCTCGGCGCCGGGCAGGACGGCCAGCACCTGCGCCACCGCAGTGGCGTCGGTGTAGCCGACGAACTCGGTGATGCCGAATCGCTCGACCACCTCGCGGTACTCGTTCATCCGGTCGTCGCCCACCGCGGCGCCCTTGCGAGCCGCCTTGGCGCGTTCGCGCTGACCGCGCATCTCGTTGTCGAATCCGACGCCGTCGACGGTGACGCCCCTCTCGGCGGCGATCTCCTCGGTGAGCTCGAGCGGGAAGCCGTACGTGTCGTGCAGCGTGAACGCGGTGGTACCCGGCAGCGTGGTCGGGTTGGTCACCAGTTCGTCTTCCAGGATCGCGAGTCCCGTCTTCAGCGTCTGCCGGAACCGCTCCTCTTCACGGGTGAGCACGCTGACGATGAAGTCGCGCTGACGGGCCACATCGGGGTATGCGTTGGCCATCACGTCGATCGCGGTCTCGACGAGCGTCGGCATGACGAGCTTGTCGGTGCCGAGCAGGTACGCGTACCGAACCGCGCGGCGGATGATCCGCCGCAACACGTACCCGCGGTTCTCGTTGCTCGGGAACACACCGTCTGCCACCAGCATGGTGCTGCTGCGAGCGTGCTCGGCGAGCACGCGCATCGCGAAGCTCTCGCGGTCGTCGTAGTCGCCGGACGTGTACGACTTGCCCGTCAGGCTGCACGCCTGCTCGATGAGCGGCCGCATCAGATCGGTCTCCCAGACCGCATCGACGTCTTGCAGCACGCACAGGATCCGCTCGAGGCCGGCACCCGTGTCGATCGACGGCTTGGGAAGCGGCGTCCGCGTGCCGTCGCCGGCCTGGTTGTACTGCATGAACACCAGGTTGTAGAGCTCCATGAAGCGCTCGCCGGCCGTGTCGGCCAGCGGGCCGCCTTCGGGACCGAAGGCGGGGCCACGGTCGAAGTGGATCTCACTGCACGGACCACACGGACCGGTCTCGCCCATCTGCCAGAAGTTGTCCTTGTCGCCGAGGCGCTGGATGCGCGACATCGGCACACCGACCTGTTCGTGCCAGATGGCCTCGGCATCGTCGTCGCTGTCGTGCACCGTGACCCACAAGCGATCGCCGTCGAGGCCGAAGGTGTTCGTGACCAGCTCCCAGGCCCACGGGATCGCGTCGCTCTTGAAGTAGTCGCCGAAGCTGAAGTTGCCGAGCATCTCGAAGAACACCAGGTGGCGCGAGGTGCGACCGACATCGTCGAGGTCGTTGTGCTTGCCACCAGCACGAGCGCACTTCTGCGACGTGACCGCGCGCTTGTAGGGCGGCGTCTCGTCACCCACGAAGTAGGGCTTGAAGGGAACCATGCCGGCCACGGTGAACAGCAGGGTGGGGTCGTGCGGGATCAGGCTCGCCGACGGCACCACGTGGTGGCCGCGGTCGGCGAAGAAATCGGTGAAGGCCGCACGCAGCTCGTCGGCGTTGCGGGGTGTCGACAGGGGGGTGCTCATGCAGCAACGAGCCTACCGAGGCTCTACATTCGCTGACGTGCCACTTCCTGCTTCGAACCAG
>JAYSLK010000025.1:0-11530 GCA_043725585.1 Actinomycetota bacterium | reverse complement strand
GTGCGGCTGGTGGAGAAGCCGGCCGATCCACCCACCGACCTCGCGCTCGTCGGCGTCTACCTGTTCGACAAGACCATCCTCGACGCCGTTCGTGCGATCGAACCCTCACCACGTGGGGAGTTGGAGATCACCGACGCCATCCAGTGGTTGGTCGATCAGGGCAGCCTCGTGCGTCAGGAGGAGCTCACCGGCTGGTGGATCGACACCGGCAAGCTCACCCCGTTGCTCGAGGCCAACCGACTCCTGCTCGAAAAGATCGAAACTCGGATCGACGGCACGGTCGACGAGGCAAGCGTGCTCGACGGTCGAGTGATCGTGGAGGCCGGAGCGACGGTGACGAACTCCACGTTGCGCGGCCCGCTGGTCATCGGCGCGGGCGCGGTCATCGTCGACAGCTTCGTCGGCCCGTTCAGCGCGATCGGGAACGACTGCCAGGTGCATCAGAGCGAGATCGAGCACTCGGTGATCATGGAAGGCAGCACCATCCGCGACATCCAACGCCTCGAGGACAGCCTCATCGGCAAGGACGTCGTGGTGTCGCGCACACAGGTGCGTCCGCGAGCGCTCCGCCTGATGGTGGGCGACCACTGCCAGATCGATGTCGAGTGACATCCATCCACCGACCCAGCCAGGAGCGCCACGACAATGCCCGAGATTCGAGAGAGCACCCTCATCACAGGTGTCCGCATCGTCGAACCATCCATCCACGGTGACCAGCGCGGCCTGTTCATCGAGACGTATCGCCGTGAGTGGTTTCCCGACGGACGTGAGATGGTGCAGGGCAACCGCTCCAACAAGCAGGCCGGGGCGTTGGTGGGGTTGCACTTCCACCTGCACCAGGCCGACTACTGGTACTGCCCGGTCGGAACGATCCGGGTTGTGCTGCACGACCTGCGCGAGGGCAGTCCCACCGACGGCGTCACCGAATGCTTCGACATCAGCGGAGAGAACCACTTGGGGGTGTTCATCCCACCGGGCGTCGCACATGGTTTCGCAGCCCACACCGATGTCGTGATGACCTACCTGGTCGATGGCTACTACAACCCGTCCGACGAACTGGGTGTGAAGTGGGACGATCCGGTGATCGGAGCCGACTGGGGCATCACCGATCCGATCATGAGCCAACGCGATGCCGACAATCCGCTGCGCGCCGACATGCCGATCGGACGGCGCCCCTATTGGCAGATGAGGACCTGACCATGAGGCTGATCCAATGAAGCTTTTCGTCACCGGAGGCGCCGGCTTCATCGGCGCCAACTACGTCCGGCACGTCCTCGAAACGACCGACGACGAGATCACCGTGTACGACGCGCTCACGTACGCGGGCAACCTCGAGAACATCCGCGATGTGCTCGACGACCGGCGTTGCAGGTTCGTGCATGCCGACATCTGCGATCAAGACGACGTGCTGGCGGCCATGGCCGGCCACGACGCAGTGGTGCACTTCGCGGCCGAGACCCATGTCGACCGCTCGATCATGGACGGTCATTCGTTCGTGCGCACGAACTGCTTCGGCACCAACGTGCTGTGCGACGTGGCCCGCCAGGTGGGCGTCGAGCGGTTCCTGCACATCTCCACCGACGAGGTCTACGGCTCGATCGAGGAGGGCTCGTTCAGCGAGACCGACGCACTCGGGCCGCGGTCGCCGTACTCGGCGGCGAAGGCAGGCAGCGACTTGATCGCGCTCAGCTACTACACCACTCACGGCCTGCCGGTGTTGGTCACCCGTTGCAGCAACAACTACGGCCCGTACCAGTTCCCCGAGAAGGTCGTCCCGCTGTTCACGACGAACCTGCTCGATGGCAAGAACGTGCCGTTGTACGGCGATGGCGGCAACGTGCGCGACTGGATCCACGTCCACGATCACAACACTGCGGCCGACCTTGTGTTGCGCAAGGGCGACGTCGGCGAGATCTACAACATCGGCGCCGGCAACGAGATCACCAACAGAGAGCTCACGTATCGACTGCTCGAACTCACGGGTCGCGACGAGAGCTTCATCACACCGGTTGCCGATCGCCTCGGTCACGATCGTCGCTACTCGATCACCCACGACAAGGTGAGCGCGCTCGGCTGGACGTGCGAACACGATCTGGTGGACGGCTTGGCCGACACCGTCGCGTGGTATCGCGACAACCGTGCATGGTGGGAACCGCTGAAGGCGCGGGCCGCCCTGTGAGGGTGCTCGTCACAGGCGCCGCCGGTCAGCTCGGCCGTGACACGGTGCTGGCCTGTGAGCGAGCTGGTGACGAGGTCGTGGGTGTCGATCGAACGACGGTCGACATCACCGATCGAGGAGCCGTGCTCGGTGCGATCACCTCGCTTGCACCCGACGCTGTCATCAACTGCGCGGCATGGACCGCTGTCGACGCGTGCGAGGACGATCCCGACAAGGCATTGCTGTGCAACGGGCTCGCTGTTCGACACCTCGTGGAGGGCTGCCATCGCACCGGGGCCCATCTCGTGCACGTGGGCACCGACTACGTCTTCGACGGCACGCTCGACCGCCCGTACCACGAGTGGGACGAGACGAACCCCGAGAGCGTGTACGGGATGACCAAGCTGATCGGCGAACGAGAGGCGCTCGTGCTCGGCGCATCGGCCGCCGTGGTGCGCACCTCCTGGGTGTGTGGCGAACACGGCAACAACATGGTGAGGACCGTGCTGCGCCTGGTGGACAGCCACCCGACGCTCGCGTTCGTGGTCGACCAGGTGGGTCACCCGACCTTCACCGCAGATCTGGGCCCGATGCTGCGCCAGGTGGCGCTCGATCGACGCAGCGGCGTGCACCATCTGACCAACCAGACACCCACGTCGTGGTACGGCTTCGTTCGCGAGATCGTCGCCCTCACGGGACGCGACCCCGACGCCGTCGTGCGACCGATCACCACCGCCGAGCTGCAACCGCCTCGGCCGGCACCGCGCCCGGCCAACAGCGTGCTCGACAACGCCGTCGCCCGGATGACCGGCCTGCCGATGATGCGCGACTTCCGCGAGCCGCTCGCCGAACTCGTCGCCACGCTCACCGCCTAACCCATCCGAGTCCCACACACCCGACCGAGTGGCACGTGTTCGAATCGAGTGCCACACACCATCCCGGGGTGGCGGCTGGCACTCGAATCGACCGTGTGGGACTCGAATCGACCGTGTGGGACTCGGATGGGTGTGTGGGACTCGGATGGGTGTATGGCGCGAGTCTCGTCCGTACGGCGAGACCGATGGCGAGCAGTTTCAGTAGGCGGAGGTGGCGAGGCGCTCGGCGCGCTGCTGGTCGGCCATCGCAGCGATCTCGTCGATCTCCTCGCTGGCGAAGCCGGCCATCTCGCGGAACTTGCGGGCCAGCTGGATCGAGGCCTCACGGCTCTCGCCGCGCAGGCCCCGGAAGTTGAACAGACCGTCGACGGTGCGCTGGAACTCGAGCGCCTGCTGCTGGCGCTCCTTGTCGTCCTTGGTGATCTCGCGCAACCAGGTGCTGCCCATCTTCACGTGGGTCACCTCATCGGCGAGCATCCAGTCCTCGGCGAACCACAGCACCGGGTCGTTCATCTCGGCCGCGAAGTCGCGCATCGTGGTGAACACGTCGATCGCGAGGCCTTCCAACGCTCGGTTGACGCCGGCCAGCCGGAACACCGGGTCAGGATGGCACGCCGCCTCGAACAGGGTGACCGCTTCGGAGTACTCGCCGATCTCTGTGCCCATGTGATCGCCGAGCATCAAGCTGATCTCGACGTGTCGGGCCTCGTCCCAGCACTGCCGTGCCATGTCGAGCTTCATCGCGAAGGGCGTCTCGTCTGTGGTGTAGTCGAACGCCGTGCGGCCGGCTCCCTCGAGCGCCTGGATCTCCCCGACGAAGATGCCGTGCATCTGCCGTCGTGCCCGGTCGAAGGACTCGTGGCTCGCAGGGTCCATCCGACCGGCATCGGCCAACCCGTTCGGCCGCATGTCGTTGAAACGATCCGTTGTGCTGATCCGGTGGAACCGATCGTCGCGGGCGAGGTCCTGCGGAGGCAACTGGGTGCGCATGAACGAATGGTAAACGTGATCTGACCATTTGACCAGGGCTGGAGGATGCGGGGGTGCACATGGCCCATGCGGCACGAGCGGGCATGATGGAGGCCGTGCGCGTCGCCTACACCCTCGAACAGTGCTGGGGTGCCGTCCCCGGGGGCACGGCAGTGGCGGCGCTGCGGGTGGCGGACGCGATGGAGGAACACGACGACATCCGCCTGATCGGCGTGGCGGGCCGCCACGCGCACCTCCCGCCCGACCCGTGGACGCCCGACATCCCCATCGCCCACCTGCCCCTGGCCGCGCCCTGGCTGTACCAGACGTGGTTGCGATTCGGGTGGCCGAAGGTCGAGCGGGCGACAGGTCGGGTCGACGTCACCCACGCCACCGGCCTGATCCCGTGTCCCACCGATGCGCCGCTGGTGGTCACCCTGCACGATCTCGCGTTCCTGCACGACGCCTCGCACTTCTCCAAGCACGGAGTTCGCACGTTCACGCAGAGCCTGGCGCACATCAAGCGGAATGCCTCGATGGTGCTGTGCAGCAGCCAGGCCACCCTCGACGACGTCGCCTTCGCCGGCATCGAGGCCGACCGCCTGCGGCTGGTGCCGCTCGGGGTGGAGATGGAGCGGATCGATGATGCCGCGGTGGCGCGGGTGCGGTCCCTCTACTCCCTGCCCGAGCGTTACCTGCTGTTCGTCGGGACCGTCGAGCCCCGGAAGAACCTGCGCGGCCTCGCCGCTGCCGTCGCCATGCTCGACGAGCCGTTGCCGCTGATCGTCGTCGGGTCCGAGGGCTGGGGCGACATCGACATCGCGGCCGAACTGCGTTCGGAGATCGACATGCGATTCCTCGGGCTCGTCCCCAGCGAGGATCTCAACCCGCTGTACGCAGGCGCTCACGTGTTCTGCTATCCGAGCGAGCGCGAGGGCTACGGTCTCCCGGTGTTGGAGGCGATGGCGCAGGGGGTGCCGGTGGTGACGAGCGTGGGCACCGCGACCGAGGAGACAGCGGGCAGCGCTGCCGTGCTCGTGCAACCGATGGACCCCGCCGACATCGCCCGCGGCATCACCGAAGCGATCGGTCGACGTTCGGAGTTGTCGGCCAAGGGCATCGCCCGAGCGACGAAGCGGAGCTGGCGGACGACGGCCGCATTGACCGCGCAGGTCTATCGCGAGCTGGCGTGATGGTCGGGTCATGAAGGTTGCCGTCAACCTGATGTGGTGCGTCCCGGGTGAGGTCGGTGGCTCGGAGCAGTACCTGGTCCGCCAGCTGGCAGGAGCATTGGAGGCGCGTCCGACGATCGATCTCACCGTCGTCGCCACCCCGGCATTCGTCGACGAGCATCGCGATCTTCTTGCGGGCGCACGGTTCATCGCCGCGCCGGTCGACGGTCGCCGGCGCTGGCAGCGCATCGCGGCCGAGCGCACATGGCTGTTCCGGTGCACCCGAGACGTCGATCTCGTCCAGCATGGGGGAGGGACAGCGCCGTCGCCGGCGCGACGGCCGTTCCTGCTCACGATCCACGATCTGCAGTACCGCACCTTTCCCGAGTACTTCACGCCGCTGAAGCGCCGGTACCTCGCGGCCACGATCCCTCGCTCGGCTCGCCGTGCAGCGCTGATCGCGGTGCCGAGCGAGTACGTGCGCCAGAGCGTGATCCGGGAGCTCGACATGGGCCCCGACCGAGTCGTGGTGGTGCCGCACGGCTACGAGCCCGGGCTGCTCGCTGATCGGACCGATGAGACGGATCTGCGAACACGGTTCGCGCTCGGCGACGGGCCGGTGGTCGTGTACCCGGCGATGACCGCGCCGCACAAGAACCACACGTTCCTGGTGGAGCTGATGGACACGGTGTGGACCGAGCCCGACCTGCGCCTGGTGCTGATCGGTGGCAAGGGCGTCGCCGATGCGCACCTCGACGCGGCGATCGCGGCAGCGACGCCGTCCACACAGGCTCGCATCGTGCGCGCCGGTCGGGTGACCACGGCCGACAAGAACGGGCTGATCGCGATGGCCGATGCACTGGTCTTCCCCAGCCGGTACGAGGGCTTCGGGGCACCGCTGATCGAGGCGATGGCCCTCGGAACTCCCGTGCTGTGCAGCGATGCCACGTGTCTTCCCGACGTTGCGGGTGACGCCGGGATCGTCGCTCCGCTCGACCGCGACGCCTGGGCCGCCGGTCTCGACGAGCTGCGCCGCCGCCGCGCCGAGCTGGTCGTCGCAGGGTCGAGGCGGGTGCAGGCGTACACGTCGCGCCGCTCGGGTGAGGCGCTCGTCGCGGCCTACGACCTCGCGGTCGCGCGATGAGCTCGTCGGCGCTCCGCCTCGCCGTGCTGTGCCCGCACTTCGAGCCGGACACCGCTCCGACGGGCGACGTGATGTCGAGGATCGTCCACGAGTTGGCCGCTCGGGGTCACGAGGTCCACGTGGTGACGTCGCTGCCCTGGTACCGCACCCATTCGATCGATCCGGGTTGGGAGGGCAGATGGGTCCGTCGCGAGATCACCGCGTGGGGCTCGATCGTCCGGGTGAACCCGTTTCCCGGAGGTGACAAGACCAACCTGGCGCGCCGGGCCCTGGGTTTCGTCGGCTTCTCGGCGCTCACCGGGTTCGCCAGTTGGCGCGGCGGCCGCGTCGACGCCGTGATCGCGATGTCGCCGCCGCTCACCATGGGCCTCACCGGGTGGACCACGCACCTCGTGCGGCGTGGCCCGTTGGTGTTCAACATCCAGGACGTCTTCCCCGACGCAGCCGTGCGCACCGGCGCGATCACGAATCGCCACGTGATCCGGTTGGCCGGCCTGCTCGAGCGGGTCAGCTATCGCAGCGCGGCCGCGGTGACCGTGCTGAGCGACGATCTGCGAACCAACGTCGCCGGCAAGATGTCGGCGGCGCGGCGCGATCGCGTGCACGTGATCCCGAACTTCGTCGACATCGACATGATCCGACCTGGGGAACGGACAGCGCCGTTGCGGGCCGAGCTCGGCATCGGCGCCGAGCCGCTCGTGGTGTACTCCGGCAACGTGGGCTTCTCGCAGTCGTTGGAGTTGATGATCGCTGCCGCTCGCGAGCTGCCCGAGGTGACCTTCCTGATCAGCGGCGACGGCTCGGCAAAGCAGACGCTGGTCGAGCAGGCGCGGTCCGGGGGCGGCGTGTCGAACCTGCACTTCTCGGGCTACCAGCCCAAGCACCGACTGTCGGAGTTGCTCTCGATCGCCGACGTGCACGTGGTGCCGCTCCGCACCGGTCTCGGCAACGTGAGCGTGCCGTCGAAGACGTACTCGATCCTTGCGTCGGGGCGGCCGATCCTCGCGTCGATCGACCCGGGTACCGAGGTGCCGCGCATCCTCGAGGCCTCGGGCGCGGGGGTGGCCGTGCTGCCCGACCGTGCCGACCTCTTCGTCGACGCCCTCCGCGCGATGCTGGGCGACCCCGACGCGCTTGCCGCCCGTGGCGCGGCCGGCCGGGCCTGGGTGGAACAGGCCGCATCGCCCGCAGCCGTGGCACGTGCGTACGAGGACCTGGTGCGCCGCCTGCCTGGGTGCCGACCGAACGGTGGTACCGGCAGATAGCCTCTCGGACTCGTGGCTACGTCCTCATCGTCATCGTCCGCAAAGAAGGTCGCCAGGCTCGCCCAGCGCGGCAAGGGCAAGAAGGTGCGCTTCCAGGGCGGCACCCTCTTCCCGGCCGTCGTCGTGGGCGTCGTGCTGCTCGGGCTGCTCACCATCGTGTACGCGCGACAGAGCCGCCCCGACCCCGGCTCGTTCCCGCCTCAGCAAGGCGATCACTGGCACGCCGCCTACGGCATGTACGTGTGCGACGGCTGGCTGCCCAAGCTCACAGGCGCGAAGGAGGAGACGATCACCGACTCCACCGGCAACCGGACCCTGGTGAACGACAACTTCGCCAGCACGGGCATCCACAGCCACGACGACGGCGTGATCCACTACCACCCGAACAGCTCCAAGGCGGTGGGCAAGCGTGCCCGCCTCGGGTTGCTCCTCGACGTGTACGGCGTCGATCTGAGCACCGATCGCCTCGCTCTGCCCGACGATCAGGGTGGCGAGGTGTACGACGTCGACGACTTCCAGTGCAACGGGGAAGACGTCGAGATCAAGGTCGTCGCGTGGAACAGCTTCGAAGACACGGGCAAGGGCACCACGAACATCACCGACCTCGCCGACGTGAAGATCACCAACGACGGCATGGTCTTCGCCATCGCGGTCGTGCCCGTGGGCACTGCGGTCACCATGCCACCGTGGGCGGCCGAACTTCCCGCGTTGGGCGCTGCCGACCTGCCTGGCGGAGCCGCCGCTACCACGACGGTTCCCGTCACCGACTCCACGGTCACCGACTCCACCGACTCCACTGTCACCGCCACAACGGGGGGATGATGCGAGCCGTCGTGCTGGTCGGCGGGTTCGGGACGAGGCTGCGGCCACTCACGTACTCGGTCCCCAAGCCGATGCTCACCGTCGGTCACGTCTCGATCATCGAGCGCCTCGTCGCCAACCTGGTGGGCGGCGGCGTCACCGATGTCACGCTGGCGCTCGGCTTCAAGCCTGAACCGTTCCTCGAGGCGTTCCCCGATGGCACGTGCGCCGGCGCCGACCTCCACTACGCGGTGGAACCCGAACCGCTTGACACCGCCGGAGCGATCCGGTTCGCTGCCGATGCCGCGGGCATCGACGACACCTTCGTCGTGGCCAACGGAGACGTGCTCACCGATCTCGACATCGGCGCGCTGGTCGAGTTCCATCGAGCCAAGCACGCAGACGCCACCCTGCATCTGATCGCCGTCGCCGATCCCTCGGCGTTCGGTGTGGTGGCCCTCGACCACAGCGGTCGCATCGATCGTTTCGTCGAAAAGCCGGCTCCTGGAACCGCTCCGAGCAACCTGATCAACGCGGGCACCTACGTGCTCGAACCGTCGGTGCTGGCGCGCATCCCCGCGGGCCAGAAGGTGTCGATCGAGCGGGTGACGTTCCCATCGGTGGTGGCCTCCGGCTCGATCTACGGCATGGCGACCGACGACTACTGGATCGACACCGGCAAACCCGACCTGTACCTCGGCGCCAACCTCGACCTCGTCACCGGTCGGCGGCCGCGGCACGCGTGCGTCCCGATCGCCGAAGGCGCCGACGTGCACCCCGATGCGGTGGTGATCCACTCGGTGATCGACGCCGGTGCGACGGTGGGTGCCGATGCCCACGTCGAGCGGTCGGTCGTGCTGGCCGGCGCCGTGGTCGAGCCGGGCGCCACCGTGCGCGACTCCGTCGTGATGGGCCGCGTTCGCAGCGGTGCGTCGCTCGACGATTCGGTGCTGGGTGCCGGCGCCGTCGTCCACAGCGACGAGTCCCTCCACGGCGTCCGCCGCCCCGATCCCGACCAGGGCTGACCAGGCCTCCGTGCGCATCCTGGTCGTCGGCGGCGCTGGATTCATCGGCTCACATCTCGTCGACCGGCTGCTGGCCGAGCAGCACACCGTCGACGTCGTCGACGACTTGTCCACCGGCACCCTCGCCAACCTGGCGACGGCGCGTTCGATGGGTGGTCAGTTGAAGATCCATCATCTCGATGCTTGCGCCCCTGAGTTCGCCGCGCTGGTGGCGATGCGCGAACCCGAGGTGGTGTACCACCTCGGGTGGTCGCCTCCCGGCCGGGTCGACGCAGCCACAGCGGCCCGGGCGGTGCACAGCACCCTCAACGTGCTCGAGGCCGCCCGGGTGAGCGATGTGGGCAAGGTGGTGACGGCGCTGCCCGCCACGGCGCTGTACGGCGAGGTGGCGGCTCGCGACCTGCCGGTGAAGGAGGGACGAGCCTGGGCGCCCGTGGGAGCCCACGGTGTGATCGCTCGCACGGTGGCCGAACTGCTGGCGGTCTATCGCGCCCGGTACGACGTGGAGTTCTCGGCTCTCGCGCTCGCCAACGTGTACGGCACCCGCCAGCGTGACGACGGCGGCGTGGTCGCCGCATTCGCGGCCGCGCTCGAGACCGGGTCGCCGGCCGTGATGCACGGCGACGGTCGTCAGGCCCGCGACTTCGTGTTCATCGACGACGTGGTCGATGCGTTCGTGAGGGCGGCCGGCCGTGGGGGCGGACTCGTCGTGAACATCGGCACGGGAGTGCCCACCAGCGTGCGCGACCTGTGGAGTCTGATGGCCGGCCCCGACGCACCGCTGCCGTCCTCGGCGCAGGCGCGACCCGACCACGTCGTGCGGATGTCGCTCGCGCCCACCAGGGCCAGGATCCACCTCGCCTGGGCGCCGTGGACCGAGCTGTCGACCGGCATCGGCAGCCTGCGCTCCTGGACACATTGAGCGATCCCCGGACGATCATGGCCCGCGGCTGATGATGGTGTGGCTGCTGGGCCGAACGGATCACTGTTCGGCGGATACCGCCCACTCCAGGTGATCCCGTCGTATCGTGCTCCACGACAGATCAGGGAGGCATTGATCCGTCCGGCAAGCATGGTCGCGAGTAGCCGGACGAGGAGCCAGTCGCGAAACCGACCCGCACATCCATCACAAGGAGAAGTGACTGAGATGAACAAGGCTCTTGCAGCGACGATCACGATGATGGCGGCCGGGGCGGTGAGCGTGTCGGCCATGGGCGGCACGGTCAGCGCCGGCGATGACTGCCTCGCCGAGACGTATTCCTGGAACAACGCGACCCAGTCCCAGCTGGCGACATGGAACCCATCGATGGCCACCGGGCTCAGCATCCCTGCGCCGGTGGGCAACGAGCACGTCGCCGTGATCAGCATGGCGTACTCGGCCTACGACCGGCTGCTCGACGAGAACCCCGAGCTCACCCGCGAGATCCAGAACGAGACCGGCGAGCGCTTCTCGGTGCGGATCGGTGGCGTGCAGGTGGGCGGCCTCTCGGCCGACCTGCCCGACACGGCCGCTCAGGGTGCCGTCACCCCGTGGTTCAGTGGGGTGGTCAGCGGATCGTTCGGGGCCGTCGACACCAACGTGGCCGGCGGTGCGATCACCCTGCATCACTCGGGTGACAGCTCGTCGTTCAACTCGTTCACCCCCAAGACGGTGACGATCACCGTCGTGCGCTGCACGCCGCCCACCACGACCACGGTGGCACCGACCACGACCACGGCGGTCGGACCGACCACCACGGTCGCTGGCCCCACGACGACCACCCCGGCGCCGACGACCACTGCGGTCGGCTCGGGAGGCCCGACGACCACTGCAGCCGGCTCTGCCGGACCCACCCCCACCGTGCCCGGTGGCTCCCTGCCGGCAACCGGTGGCGACATGACGTTGCCGCTGATCCTCGCCGGTCTCGCAGCCGGAACGGGTGCGGCGCTGCTGATGGTGCGACGCAAGGCCAGCGCCAACTGACCTCCTGATCTGATCTCCGGTTGATCGTCCCACGATCGGCACACGAACCGAGGCGTCCCGATGGCTGCGGCCGTCGGGACGCCGTCGTTTTCGGGTTCCGTCGTTTTCGAGCCCCGTCGTTTTCGAGCCCCGTCGTTTTCGGGTTCGGTCGTCAGCGA
>JAYSLK010000024.1:0-1950 GCA_043725585.1 Actinomycetota bacterium | reverse complement strand
CTCGAGCGCGACGACAAGATCCTCGTCGCCGTCTCCGGTGGCAAGGACAGCCTTGCCGTGTGGGACATGCTCATCGAGCTCGGCTATCAGGCTGATGGCCTGTACGTGGGGCTGGGCATCGGTGACTACAGCGACGTGTCGGGCGACTACGCCCGGCGGTTCGCGGCCGATCGAGGCCTCACCCTGATCGAGATCTCGTTGCGCGGCGAGTACGGCTACGACATCCCCACAGCGGCGAAGGCCACGCGCCGCGTGCCCTGTTCGGCATGCGGGCTCAGCAAGCGCCACCTGTTCGACAAGGCCGCGCTCGACGGGGGGTACACCGCGCTCGTCACCGGTCACAACCTTGACGACGAGGCCGCGGTGCTGCTCGGCAACACGATGCGGTGGGAGATCGACTACCTCGCGCGTCAGTTGCCGAAGCTCGACGCCCGCGACGGCTTCCCGAAGAAGGTGAAGCCGCTGGTGCGGCTGACCGAACGCGAGACGGCAGCGTGGTGTGTGGTGCGCGGCATCGACTACCTCGTCGACGAATGCCCCATCGCGGCGGGCAACAAGCACCTCGGCTACAAGGCCACGCTGAACGCGATGGAGGCCGAGTCGTCGGGTTCCAAGGCGGCGTTCTACCTGAACTTCATCGAACGGATGGCACCCCTACTGGCCGGCCACCTGAAAGATGACCGGGAGGCGCTGCGCGAGTGTCAGCAGTGCGGGTCGCCCACGTCGGGCGACGTGTGTGCGTTCTGCAGACTGGTCACCACCGCCAGCGCGCACGAGCGGGTCCCGGTGGAAGTGATCATGAGAGGCCGACGATGAACGCGCTGCCCGCGAATCGACCGTTTGCCTACGGCGACAAGGTCCTGTTGATCGACAACAAGCAGCGTCGGTATCTGATCGACCTCGCGGAGGGTGCCGAGTTCCACACCCACACCGGGCTGTGGGCTCACAGCGAGCTCGTCGGCCAGGCCGAAGGCATCGTGATGCGCAGCACCAAGGGCACGCCGTACACGGCGTTGCGGCCGACGCTCGAGGACTTCGTCGTCGAGATGCCGCGCGGCGCGCAGGTGATCTACCCGAAGGACCTCGCCCCGATCTGCATGCTCGCCGACATCGGGCCAGGTGTGCGCGTACTGGAGAGCGGTGTCGGTTCGGGAGCGCTCAGCATGACCATGTTGCGGTATGGCGCCGACATCGTCGGCTACGAGCTGCGTGAGGACTTCGCCAACCGGGCCAAGAACAACGTGCGGGCGTTCCTGGGCGAAGACGTGATGGATCGTTACAAGGTCGAACTACGCGACTGCTACGACGGCATCGACGAACGCAACGTCGATCGGGTGGTCCTCGACCTGCCCGAACCGTGGCAGGTGGTGCCGCACGCCATGGAAGCACTGCGGCCTGGTGGCATCTTCATCGCGTACCTGCCGTCGATCATCCAGGTGAGCCAGCTGCGCGAGACGATCAACTCCAAGCAATGGAACGGGACCCGCACCCTCGAGGTGCTGCACCGCGGCTGGTACGTCGAGGGGAATGCGGTACGTCCCGACCACCGCATGGTCGCCCACACCGGCTTCTTGACCGTCAGCCGCTTCCTCGGCTGACCCGCGTCACGCCACCGAGGTCCCGACGCGGAACGACGCCCCGAAGGGCGTCGTTCTCAGATCGTGCTGGCGCCGGATCGGTCGATCCGTGAGCAATCTACGGCTCGATGAAGATGCACTCGCCGGGGCACTCCTCGGCGCTTTCGATCACACCGTCGAGCTGGCCGTCGGGGATCTCGGCCATGCCATCGGCGCCCTGTGGGTTGCCCTTGGCCGTGGCGTAGATCTTGCTTCCCTCGCGGACGTAGGCGAGGCCGTCGTCGAGCAGGGTGAAGACATCGGGGGCGATTTCCTCGCACAGGCCATCGCCCGTGCAGAGATCCTGGTCGATCCAGACCTTCATGGTGTGTGC
>JAYSLK010000023.1:0-1880 GCA_043725585.1 Actinomycetota bacterium | reverse complement strand
TCTTCGTGGTTCGGCTTGACGCCGGTGGTCGGCGGGATGTCGAGCGGGCTCGGGAGGAAGTCGATGACCGCGTCGAGCATCGGCTGCACGCCCTTGTTCTTGAACGCCGAGCCGCACAGGATCGGCACGAAGTCGAACGCGAGGGTGCCCTTGCGGATCGCCCGCTTCACTTCCTCTTCGGTGACGTCCTCGCCGGCGAGGTACTTCTCCATCAGCTCGTCGTCGCTGGTGGCGATCGTCTCGAGCAGCTCTTCGCGGTACTGGTTGGCCTCGTCGACCTGATCGGCCGGGATGTCGACCACGTCCCACTTGGCGCCGAGCTCTTCGTCTTTCCAGATGAGCGCCTTCATCCTCACCAGGTCGATCAGACCTGCGAAGGGCTTGTTGCTCTCGGGGCCTCCTGCGCCGACGGGCAGGTGAAGCACTGCCGGAACAGCGTTGAGGCGGGTCTTCACCATCTCGACGGTGCGGTAGAAGTCGGCGCCGATGCGGTCCATCTTGTTGACGAAGCACATGCGCGGAACCTTGTACTTGTTCGCCTGACGCCACACCGTCTCGGTCTGGGGCTCGACGCCGGCCACCGAGTCGAACACCGTGACGGCGCCATCGAGGACGCGCAACGAGCGCTCGACTTCGATGGTGAAGTCGACGTGGCCAGGCGTGTCGATGATGTTGATGCGGTGGTTGTTCCAGATGCAGGTCGTGGCGGCCGACGTGATCGTGATGCCGCGCTCTTGCTCCTGGGCCATGTGGTCCATGGTCGCTGCGCCGTCGTGCACCTCGCCGATCTTGTAGCTCTTGCCGGTGTAGTAGAGGATGCGCTCGGTGGTGGTGGTCTTGCCGGCATCGATGTGGGCCATGATGCCGATGTTGCGGGTGCGTTCCAGAGGGAATTCGCGCTTGGCCATCGTGTTCTCGTTCCTCTACTTCGACTACTTCGTCGACCTGATGCGACGCCGAAGTGCGTCGCACAATGCTCCTGGCGCGAGGCCGGACCGGCCGCGGGCACAAGGGACGATGCTACCGCCCGACCCAACGGGTTCCCACGTCTGCCGGCCCGGTCGGACGGCCCGCGGCCGTGACGGCAGCCAGCTCAGAGGGTGCGCGGACGGCGTGCTCGGATCATCAACAGACCGATCATGAGCAGCGCCGATGCGAACACCAGGAGTTGCAGGGCCTCTGCTCCGGTGACCGGCAACTGGCTGTTGGACGGCACGCTGGAACCCGGCGATCCAGGGGGAGGCACGTTCGACGCCGGGTCGCGATGGATGCCCGCATCCCAGGTGGGATCGATCTCACCTGGAGCGAGATCGGTCGCCACGGTGCGACCGGTCACGGGGTCGATGTCGGAATCGGTCGCGTCGTCCCCGCCTCGATCGAGACCCGCGACGGTCATGCCGCTCGGCAGGTTCGACACGCCGATCGACCAGGCCCCGGGCTGCAGACCCGTGAACCGATAGATGCCCTCGACATCGGTGAGGGTGCTGTCGACCGCGGTGCCTGCGGGCCCGTAGAGCGCCACGACGACTCCTGCCACACCCTGCTCGCCGCGGTCCTGGACGCCATCTTGATCCGCGTCGTCCCAGACCCGATCACCGATCCCGGCCCGTTGGAAGATGCCGGCGTCGATGGTGCGGTCGTCCTCGCCCGACTCGAGCTCGACCAGCGCCGACTGACCCGTGACCGGATGTGCGTCGGAATCGACGGCATCGGCCGCCGGGCCCACCCCGACGTCGTGCACCGTTGCGGTGTAGCCGGCGGGCACCTCGAACTGGACGACATAGCTGCCCGGTCGCAGACCGGTGAAGGCGTACAGCCCGTCGCCATCGGTCGTCGTCGCCGCCAGGCTGGCGCCACCGACGGTGAACAAGCGCACGGTC
>JAYSLK010000022.1:0-17430 GCA_043725585.1 Actinomycetota bacterium | reverse complement strand
GGCGCTACACCACCAGCGCCCGCACACGCCTCCAACCCACCGGCCGATGGGCCACCCACCGAGCCAACGGCACCGACATCGCACCACCCGACTGACCCGACCCGATCGGTCGCCCCGCGAACACACCCCCAGCGGAACCGGGCACCCGGCACCCGGCACTTCAACGCGCCCGCACACACCACGAACCGAACCCACGCCACCAACTCCACGACCTGAAGCCGACGAGCGGGGCCGGACATGGCGTCAGGGGCTCGTCGAGCCGAGTGGCGACGCCGACGCGACGGTCGTGGAGGAGCGCACGACCAGTGAGACCGGCAGGACATGCACGGTGGGCTGCTCGGTGAGCGAACGATCCATCCCGTCATCGCGGGTACCGCTGATCGACCGGTGGATCAGTTCGGCGAGCATCATCCCGGCCTCGCGACCCAGTCGATCGGCGGGCAACGACACCGTGGTGAGCGCCGGAGTGACGTAGGCGGAGAACGGTTGATCGTCGAAGCCCGCGACCGATAGGTCCTTCGGCACGCCGATGCCGATCTCGGCACACGCCCTCATCAGACCGTATGCATGCAGATCGGTCGCGCACACCACCGCTGTCGCGCCCAGGGCGACCACATCGGGCATCGCCTCCAATGCCGCCAGGTGTGCTCGACCGGCATCCACCTCGCTCTCCAACCGCACGACGTGCACGAGCGCGGCGCCCATGCGGCGCAGTTCGTCAGCAAGTGCGGTGCGACGCACGCGGAACGTCTCGGTCTCGGGCGTCGCACCCATGAAGGCGACCCGTCGATGGCCGAGGTCGACGAGATGCCGAGCGAGCTGCGCCGCGCCGTCGGCGACGTCGAGGTCGACCCGGGGCCGGCCGGAGATCGTGCCCGGGGCGTCGAGCAACACCGTGGGCACGTCGAGCGCAAGGCGTCCGAGCAACTCGATCGACGGCGCTGCCACCAAGGCACCTGCCAATCGGAGCCCACGCAGCCGATCGACCGTGGCAGCCGGGTCATCGCCGATCTCCGGCACCGAGAACACCACATGGAAGGCCTCTCCCAACGCCGCAGCTGCACCGAGCGATACGCGTGCGTAGAACGGGTTGGTGAACACGGGCGTGACCACGGCGACCGCGGTCGTGGCCCCCGTCGCCAGCCGACGAGCCGACTCGTCGACGACGTAGCCGAGGCGATCGACCTGCGCTCGCACTCGGGCCACGGTGGCGGCCGCCACCCTGCCCTCCCACTTGTGGTTCACGACGAGCGACACCGTGGAGATGGACACCTGCGCAGCAGCAGCGACATCGGCCGCCCGCACACGCGCACGCCAGCCCGATGTCTCCTGGGCGTTGGTGGCCGACGTCATCTACCAACCCTACGAGGTTGCACCGCGACGGCACAGCAGGTGAACGATCAGTCAAACGCTTGACGCATTAGGTCCCCGAGGGCCATGCTTCACACGGCCGTCGCGTCGACGCCCCCGACAGGGACGTCACGACGAAGTAGGCTGTGGAGCGGATCTTCCGATCCACCCAACAACTCCAAGGGGGAGAACCAAATGCGCAAGACCAAGCGCTTTGCGGCGCTGGCACTGACCGCGTCGTTGTTCGTGGTCGCTGCTTGCGGCGACGACGAGGAAGAGGGCTCGAGCAGCTCCGGCGTCTCGGCATGTGAAGTCACCGACGTCGGCGGTGTCGACGACAAGGGCTTCAACCAGTCCGCGTACGCCGGACTGCAGCAGGCAGAGAAGGACCTGGACGTGTCGATCAACCTGCTCGAGTCGGCCAGCGATGCCGACTATGCGCCGAACATCAACTCGTTCATCGAGAAGAAGTGCTCGGTCATCATCACCGTGGGCTTCCTGCTCGGCGGCGCCACCGCCGACGCTGCCAAGGCCAACCCCGAGCAGCAGTTCGCGATCATCGACTCCGATGCCAACGACAACAACGGCACGCCCGACGACTTCGCCGACGATGTCAACCTCGCGAACGTTCGCGCGCTGAACTTCAGCACCGACGAGCCGTCGTTCGTGGCCGGCTACCTCGCGGCCGGCATGTCGAAGACCGGCAAGGTCGCCACCTATGGCGGCATCAACATCCCGCCGGTCACCATCTTCATGACGGGCTTCCGCAACGGCGTGAACTACTACAACGAGCAGAAGGGCACGGCAGTCGAGGTTCTCGGCTGGGACGGCGCCGACGGTTCGTTCGCCGGCAACTTCGAGAGCCTCGATGACGGCAAGAAGCTCGCCCAGGGCTTCGCCGACGAGGGCGCCGACATCATCTTCCCGGTCGCCGGTCCCGTGGGCCTCGGCTCATCGGCCTACGCAAAGGAAGTCGGCGGCATCCGCATCATCGGTGTCGACGTCGACATGTTCGTGAGCAACGACAAGGAAAAAGACGTGTACCTCACCTCCGTGCTCAAGAACATCGACGCCGCCGTGTTCGACACGGTGAAGAACGTTGCCGCTGACGGCAAGGCCGGTGCCGACTACCTCGGCAACTTCGCCAATGGTGGTGTGGGCATCGCACCGTTCCACGATCAGGACGGCGACGTCCCGGCAGAGCTGAAGGCCGAAGTCGAGAAGCTGATCGCCGACTTCACCGCCGGCACCATGAAGGCGAGCTGAGCACCCGCTCACACGACGCGCACGCCACGCGCACCACACGGCGCGCGTGATTGCGAACCGCTCAGGCGAAACGAAGGAGAGGGACCCGTTCGGGTCCCTCTCCTTCGTTTTCGGCGGGACCACCCCGATCGCTCAGACTGCACATGGGGTCGATCATCCGCCCGAAACCTGTGCCTGACGACTGCACTAGATTCCGGCGGTCGGCAAGGGACGAGGGGCGAGGCCCCAGGGGAGACCGAATGGAACTGGAGCTGCGGGGAATCACGAAGCGGTTTCCCGGCGTCGTCGCCAACGACGATGTCAACCTGCATGTGCGTGGCGGTGAGGTGCTCGCGCTCGTCGGCGAGAACGGAGCCGGCAAGAGCACGCTCATGAACGTGTTGTACGGCCTCTACAAGGCCGACGAAGGCGAGATCCTCATCGATGGCGTGCCGCAGCACTTCGCATCGCCACGCGATGCGATCGCTGCGGGCATCGGCATGGTGCACCAGCACTTCATGCTCGTGCCGGTGTTCACCGTGGCCGAGAACGTCGTGATGGGCGTCGAGCCAACCACCCTCGGGGGCATCAAGCTCGACCTGGCGACGGCCCGCGAACAGGTGCGCACGATCTCCGAGCAGTACGGCATGCACCTCGATCCCGATGCGCTCATCGAGGACATGCCCGTCGGACTGCAACAGCGCGTCGAGATCATCAAGGTCCTTTTCCGTCATGCCGAGATCGTGGTGTTCGACGAGCCGACGGCAGTGCTCACGCCCCAGGAGATCGACGACTTCTTCGTGATCGTCGAATCGCTCAAGGCCGACGGCAAGGGCATCGTGTTCATCACCCACAAGCTCCGTGAAGCGATCAAGGTCGCCGACCGGATCGAAGTGCTGCGCCGCGGCAAGACGGTCGGCGACGCCGACCCGAAGACGGTGAAGGACACGGATCTCGCCGAGATGATGGTCGGCCGACCGGTCGACCTCGTTGTCAGCAAGGAACAGCACGAGCCCGGCGCCGTCGTGTTGTCGCTGCGCGACTTCACGGTGCGCGACCCGTCGGGGCGTCTGCTCGTCGATCACATCAACCTCGAGGTTCGCGCCGGCGAGATCGTCGGCATCGCCGGCGTGCAAGGCAACGGCCAGACCGAGCTCATCGATGCCCTCGTCGGACTGCGCCGGGTCTCGGATGGCACCGCGCTGTTGGAGGGACAGGACATCACCACGGCCAACCCGCGCGACATCCATCACCACGGCGTCGCCCACATCCCCGAGGATCGTCAGCGAGAAGGCATCGTGAAGGACTTCGACATCACCGAGAACCTTGCGCTCACCGGCTACTACGAGTCCCCGTTGAGCAAGGGCGTCTCCATCGATTGGAAGGCGGCTCACACCCGAGCAGAGCACCTCGTCGAGCAGTTCGACATCCGTACACCATCGGTGGAGACCGGCGTCGGCACGCTGTCGGGCGGCAACCAGCAGAAGGTGATCGTGGCGCGCGAACTCAGCCGCGACCTCAAGCTCGCCATCGCCTGCCAACCCACCAGAGGCATCGACGTCGGCTCGATCGAGTACATCCATGAACGCATCGTCGCCCTGCGTAACGCCGGCGTGGCCGTGCTCGTCGTGAGCACCGAGCTCGACGAGGTGATGGCGCTCGCCGATCGGGTCGTGGTGATGTACCGCGGCAAGATGGTCGCCGACCTCTCCCGAGCCTCGACCACCCACAACGAGGTCGGCCTCTACATGGCCGGCGCCAAGGAGAGCGCAGCATGACCGCCGCCACCGTCGATGGAAACCCAGCGCCTTCTGGACCGGAACGCAGCTCACCGCCCAAGCTCATCGCCTTCTTCGACCGCATGGACGCCTACAACAACGTCCTGCTGCCGCTCCTGGCGATCGTGTCGGCATTGATCGTGGGCGCGCTCATCATCGGTATCACCGACATCGACCGGATCCAAGACGGTGACATCGGCGGCATCCTCAGCACGATCAAGGATGCCTATCTCGCACTGCCATCCGGTGCGCTCGGAAGCTTGCGCGGTGTCAGCGAGACCATCGTGTCGGCGACGCCACTGATCCTCGCGGGACTCTGCTTCGCCGTCGCCGCTCGATCCGGGCTGTTCAACATCGGCGCCACCGGCCAGATGTTCGCCGGTGGCATGGCAGCCGTTTGGGTGGGCTTCTCGATGAACGGTCCCGGCATCATCCAGGTGCCCCTCGCCTTGCTCGCCGGCATCATCGCCGGTGGCCTCTGGGGGGGCATCGTGGGCCTGCTGAAGGCACGAACGGGCGCGCACGAGGTGATCACGACGATCATGACCAACTACATCGCCGGTCTCCTGACGCTCTGGTTGCTCAAGACCGAAGCCTTCCAGCAGCCGGGGAAGGACAACCCGATCTCCAAGACCGTCAGCAACGAGGGCCGGCTCCCGAAGCTGTTCTTCTGGAATGACGACCCGTCACAGCCTCTGCGGGCACATTGGGGGTTCCTCGTCGCCCTCGGCGGCGCAGTGTTCATGTGGTGGCTGTTCGAACGCTCGAAGATCGGCTTCGAGCTGCGCACCTTCGGGTCGAACGCGGATGCCGCCCGCTACGCCGGGATGAAGCCGGCCACGCTCACCACACTTGCGATGTTCATCGCCGGCGGCCTGGCCGGCCTCGGCGGTGCCTCGCAGATCATCGGTACGAACTTCAATGCCACCGAAAGCTTCGCCGGTTCGATCGGATTCGATGCCATCGCCGTCGCCTTGCTGGGACGGAACAAGCCGACGGGCATCGTATTCGCCGCCCTTCTCTTCGGCATCCTCGAGGCAGGGGGCCGCAAGATGCAGCTGGAGACCGACGTGCCCCTCGATGTCGTGCTGGTGCTCCGAGCGTTGATCGTGCTGTTCATTGCAGCCCCAGCGCTGACCAAGCTCATCTGGCGGCTCAAGAGCGAGGGCAGCACCTCGGTGCTGCAGTTCCGTGGGTGGGGCGCATGAGCACCAGCCTGAACCCCAACATGAACCCTGATTCGAACCCCGAGGCGGTCGCGGTGCCCAGTCCGCTCACCTTCGAGGAGAAGCGGCACGCCCGCAACCTCGGCATCGCCTACATCGTGCTCGCCGGCATCGCCTCGATCTTTCTCACCGGACACGGTGGAACGGCCACGTTCAACCTCGACGGCGGCCGATCGTTCGGGCTGCCCGCGCAGCCGCTCGCATGGTTCGTCGCAGCCTCACTCGCCGTCGTCGCCGGCGTTCAGTTGTGGCGAGGCTTCGGCAAGTGGACGAACGTCGTGTTGGCGATGGCCTCGTTGCTCATCTTCATGTCGTTCCTGTCGTGGGCCGCGGCCGGCCTCGAGTTCTCGTTCATCGGCATGCTCGCCTCCGCCGTCACCTTCTCCACTCCGCTCATCTTCGGGGCGTGCGCAGGGATCATGTGCGAACGCTCCGGTGTGGTGAACATCGCGATCGAGGGCCTCCTGCTGAACGGCGCCTTCACGTCGGCCTTCGTCGGCTCGCTCGCCAGTGGGTGGCCGGGCATGGGGCCCAAGAGCGGCTTCTGGGTCGGCGTGGTCGCGGCGATGATCACCAGCGCATTGTTCGCGTGGTTGCTGGCATGGTTGGCGATCCGGTTCAAGGTCGATCAGGTGATCGTGGGCTTCTTCATCAACTTCTTCGTGCTCGGGCTCACGTCGTTCCTGTCGAGCCGCGTTCTCACCGAGAACCCTGACTACAACGACACACCCACCCTCGGTGCATGGAAGATCCCATTGCTCGAACGCGTCCCCGTGCTCGGCCAGATCCTGTTCCAGCAGACCGTGTTCGTGTACGGCGCGTACATCCTCGTCGCCGTGTTCACGTGGTTCTTGTTCAGCACCAGATGGGGTTTGCGCACCCGAGCCGTCGGCGAGCATCCTCGTGCGGCCGACACGCTCGGCGTGAACGTGCTCCGCCTGCGCTACCGCAACGTGATCCTGGCTGGAGCGATCGCCGGTTTCGGCGGGGCATGGTGGACGGCGACGCTCGGTCGGTTCAACGAGAACATCACCAACGGTCGCGGCTTCATCGCCCTCGCCGTGGTGATCGTCGGACGCTGGCATCCGGTCGGAGCACTCAGCGCGGCCCTGTTGTTCGGGTTGTTCGACTCGGTGGCCGACAAGCTGAGCCTGCTGAACACCGGTCTGCCGAGCGAGTTCATCAAGATGACGCCGTATCTGATGACGATCGTCGTCGTTGCCGGGTTCGTCGGCCGCTCGCGCGGCCCGAAAGCAGCTGGGCAGCCCTACGAGAGCCAGTAGCTCAACGATCGAGGTGGGCGACGGCCTGTACCTCGATGCCACCGCGAGGTCGCTGGGTGAGGGTCACCGTCACACGTCTCGGGGAGGCGGTGGCCATCACCTCGCCGGCGATCTCGGCGGTGAGCGCCTCCGCGAACACGGCTCGATCGCGAAAACCCCACAGGTAGAGCTTGAGGCTCTTCGACTCGATGCACCAGTGATCGGGCGTGTAGTCGATGACCACGTGGGAGAGGTCGGGCTGCTGGGTGACCGGGCACATCGACTGCAGCTCGTCAGTCGTGAAACGGACGGTCGTGACGTGTGGCGGGGCGGGGAACACCTCGACGTGTTCGATCGCATGGCGCACGGTGTTGCCCAAGACGGTGAGCCGGTCGACCAGGTCGGTGTTGGTATCGGCGGGTTCCATGGGGCAACAGGGTACGGGCGTCAGCGGGCACCCCGTACGATGTGACGATGCCCAATGCCAGTCTCGACCTGCTCCGCTCGGTGCCGAAGGTGCTGCTGCACGATCACCTCGACGGCGGTCTGCGCCCCTCGACCGTCGTGGAGCTGGCGAAGGAGTACGGGTACTCCTCGCTGCCCACCACCGATGTGGCCGAGCTGGCCCAGTGGTTCAACCGCGGTGCAAAGCGCAACGACCTCGTCCTCTACCTCGAGACCTTCGCCCACACGGTGGGCGTGATGCAGCATCGCGACGCGATCGAGCGCGTGTCGTACGAATGTGCCCAAGATCTGGCTGCCGACGGATGCGTGTACGCCGAGGTGCGCATGGCTCCGGAGCTGTGCACCGAGGCCGGACTCACCCTCGACGAGGTGGTCGAGGCGATGCTCGACGGATTCCGCCGCGGCGCGGCTGGCACCGATCTCACGATCTACCTGATCTGTTCGGCCATGCGCACCGCGGCGCGCAGCCTCGAGATCGCCGAGCTGGCCGTGCGATGGCGCGATGCGGGCGTCGTGGGCTTCGACATCGCCGGCGCAGAGGCGGGCTATCCGCCGACACGGCATCTCGACGCATTCCAGTACGTGCAGCGCGAGAACTTCCACACCACCATCCACGCCGGCGAGGCGTTCGGCCTTCCGAGCATCTGGGAGGCCGTGCAGTTCTGTGGTGCCGAACGGTTGGGGCACGGCGTACGCATCATCGACGACATCACGGGTCCGCTCGGCGAGGAGCAACTCGGCCGGCTCGCCGCATTCGTGCGCGACCGCCGGATCCCACTCGAGCTGTGCCCCACGTCCAACGTCGGCACCGGCGTGTGTGCCTCGATCGCCGAGCACCCGATCGGGATGCTCCGTCGCCTCCGCTTCCGCGTCACGCTCAACACCGACAACAGGCTGATGAGCGCGACGTCGATGACGCACGAGATGGCTCAGCTGCGTGACGCCTTCGGATGGGGTCTCGAGGACTTCGAGTGGATGACGATCAATGCGATGAAGAGCGCGTTCGCCCCGTTCCCCGAGCGGTTGCGGATCATCAACGGATTCATCAAGCCCCGGTACGCGCTCGCCAAAGCCGAGCTCACCCTCGGCGCCGGCTGACCGGAGCCCCCGCGGGTTCGGTGAATGCGGGAGCATCGATCGAGACGGCGCCATGGCTTTCCGGGGCGCTCTCCGCGTCTGCCACACTCGCGGGCATGCCCGTCGCCGTCCACCATGTCGACCATCCGCTGATCGCTGACGCACTCGTGCGTGTTCGCGACGTGAGCACCCCGAACGCCCTGTTCCGGCAAGAAATCGAACGCATCGGTTCTCTGCTGATGGCCGAGGCCACTCGCAACCTGCCGACAGTGGCCGTACGCGTGACCACTCCCCTCACCGAGACGGATGGTCGCGTGCTGGCTGCCCAGCCGATCGTGGTGCCCGTGCTGCGCGCCGGTCTCGGCTTCCTCCACGCTGCGCAGGAGTTGCTGCCGAACGCCGACGTCGGCTTCATCGGCATCTCCCGAGACGAGGAGACCTTTCAGCCGAAGTCGTACGTCAACAAGCTGCCCGAGACCCTCGCTGGTCGCCAATGCATCGTGCTCGACCCGATGCTTGCCACCGGCGGATCGTTGGCGCACGCGTGCAGACTGCTGATCGAGCGGGGCGCGACGGGCACGATCATCGTGGTCTGCGCGCTCGCAGCGCCCGAAGGCATCCAGGTCCTCGAAGACGCCGGCCTCGACCTCGCGATCTACACCGCCGCCGTCGACGAGCGACTCGACGACAACGCCTTCATCGTGCCCGGCCTCGGTGACGCCGGTGACCGCCAGTTCGGCTCACCTGCCTGACGCGACATCGCGAGGCGAAGCCGCCTGCCATCAGCCCACAGGGCTCGGCTGCGGCGCCGACGCCGTCTTGGCGCGAGAGGGTTCATTGGAGCGGCCGCGTTTAGCCGCGTCCGTCCTCCGGAGCGCCCAGGCGACGAACGCCTCACCCGTCATCGGACGCCGGAAGTGATAGCCCTGTCCGGCATGGCATCCGAGGCTCCGGAGGATCCTCGCCTGCTCGGGTCGTTCGATCCCTTCGGCGACGATGAACCGGTCGAGCGCCGTCACCAGGGCAATGATCGCCGACGTGAAGGCAAGCGCCGATCGCGGCGGCTCGACCTGGTCGATGTCGTCGATGAACGGCTTGGCGATCTTGATCACATCGACTGGAAGGTCCCGGAGGTAGCTCAGCGACGAGTACCCGGTACCGAAGTCGTCGAGCGCGAGATGCACACCGAGGTGCTTCAACTGCTGCAAGGTGGCGTGCGTGCTGCCCTCTTGATCAAGGATCAGGTTCTCGGTGATCTCGATGCCGAGACGCTTGGGGCTGAGGCCGTGACGCTGGAGCACGCTCGTGACCCGCTCCACGAGATCCGGTTCGCGGAACGAAGCCGGTGAGACGTTGACGTTCACCCAGGGCACCAAACCTGGCTCGATGTCCTCGGACCGAGCGAGCCACTCACAGGCCTGTTCCATCACGATCCGGTCGATGGTCGCCGTGAGGCCGCTGACCTCGGCGATGGACAGGAAGCTGGCGGGGGCCAGGATGCCGAGCTCTGGGTGGTTCCACCGCACCAATGCTTCGGCGCCGAGCATCACCCCTGAGTCGAGGTCGACGATCGGCTGGTAGTAGGTGACCATCTCACCGTTGTCGATCCCATGGATCAGGTCTGCGTGCAGACTGAACCGATGCATCGACGACTCGTGCATCGACGACTCGAAGCCGATGACACGGTTCTTCCCCTGCGCCTTCGCGACGTACATCGCGGTGTCGGCATCGCGCATCATCGCGACCGGGTCGACACCAGGGACGACCATCGCAGCACCGATGCTCGCGCGGATGTACATCCGCCGACTGGTGACCAGAGCGGCCGGCTCGAACGACTGGAGGATTCGCTGTGCCGCAGCGGAGGCCTGGGTCACGTCGGCCACGTCGCGGAGCAAGATCGCGAACTCGTCGCCACCGAGCCGGGCAACCGTGTCGTTCTCGGACACGCTCTTTCGCAGCCGCGTCGCGACTTCGATCAACAGCGCATCTCCCGCGGCATGACCGCAGCTGTCGTTGACCGTCTTGAAGTCGTCCAGATCGATGAACAGCACAGCGCCGCAGCCGGTCGCGTCGTCGATCGCCTGCGCGAGGTTCGACCGGAACAGCGCACGATTGGCGAGGCCCGTCAGTGGGTCGTGGGTCGCTTCGAAGCTCAGGCGGCCTTCGAGGACGCGAAGCTGCTCGAGCGACTGCTCGAGCCGCCCGTTCTCCAGTGCTGCAGCGGTCTGGTTCGCCAACGTGCCGGCAAGTCGAGCGTCTGTGGCATCGAACCCGACGACCGAGCTCAGCGGGTTGGCGATGACCAGTGCGCCGACGACACGTGTGTCGCCGAGCAGTGGCGCAACGATTGCGGCGGAGTAGCCGCTCAAGCGCAGGAACTCGGAGCCGAGGCCGCCAGAGCTTGCGTTCATGATCAATGGCTGGCGTTCGTCGAGCAATCCCATCAAGACGTGGTGCCTGGCGTCCAGTTCGCGCGTGTGGGCAAGAGCTCCAGATCCGAGCTGGAAACAGATCGGCTCGGCCTCCGATTCGGGGAGGTAGACGACTTCCGCCGAGCCCGCGTTGAAGGTGTCACAAGTCCGGCGGAGCAGTTCACCGAACGCCGTTTCGAACTCAGCGGACTGATGCAGCAGCTTGGTCGACTGGTACAAGAAGTCGAGCCCCTCGTGGCGACGCCGCTGCGACGAGTACGCCCAGCTGGCCAGATAGGTGCCGGCGACCGGTAGGACCAGCAACCACGCGATCTCCGGGTGCGTGTCCACGACGACGACTGCCACAATGCCGAGACTGGTGGTGAACGTCGCCGTCGCCAGGCCGAAGCCGGCGTTGGAGACGAGGTCGGTCGATCGCCACGAGCCCGAAGCGATCCTGATCACGGTGGACACGAGCACGATCGACAGCATCGCCTCCACGAGCATCGCCGCACCGCCCTGCAACAGGGTGGTGCCACTGAGCTCGGTGAGTTCGCCCGCGAAGGCACGGAAGACGACGACCGCAACGAGGCTGGTCACGATGAACACCGCCGTGTTGAAGACCACCTTCAACGGACCTTGCCTTCGGTGCAGCACGAGCACCAAGAACGCGGCGAGGAACTGGGCACCGACCATCACCAGTGGATGTGCATAGAACAGCCCGAACGCAAGCGGCAGCTCGACCAACGAAAAGGTGTGCGAGTCGGCGCGGATGCGGAGGTGGATGACGAAGACCTCGGCACACGCGAAACCCGCCGTCAGAGCCGGCAGGGCGAACCACAGCGGCCATGCCGCCTGAGCTCCCCAGTGTTGTGGCCCGTGGAACAGCAGGACCAGGGCCGCACAGGCCCCCCACAGGGCCACCGAGAACATCAGGATGCCACCGCTTGCGGACCGAGGACCCTCAGCTTCGCCCGATGTGGGCTCGCGTAGCGGTTCGGAAGTGACACTCACATGGGGGGTATCGGCACGGACGCGAGTCGACATGAGCAGCGCTTCAGGACACGACGACAAGGCTCACCTGGGCCGCCCCGCTCGAGGCGGCGCGGGTTCAGGCGTCAGTCCCATGAACCGGTCGACCAGCTCGACCCGGACCACGACGACCCGGACCAGGAACTGCCGGACCAGGAACTGCCGGACCACGACGACCCGGACCAGGAACTGCCGGACCAGGAACTGCCTGACCAGCTGCTTCCGGACCAGCTGCTTCCGGACCAGCTGCTGCCGGACCAGCTGCTGCCGTTCCAGATGCCTCCCGACCAGCTGCTGCCGGCAGTGATCGCGGTCCAGGGCCTGCCGAAGATGTCCTTCTCGCCAGTCAACACGACACCATCGCGGGTGATGTGATCCGAGCCGCGGGAAGCTTCGAGAGTGCCCGTGGCGGTCGACGCTGGGAAGGTCTGGGTGTAGCTGGCCGGCGTTGCATTGGCCAACTTCGTCAGGCTGAGCTTGCCGGCACCCCAGTAATCGGGATCGGGATCGGCGCCAGTGGCTGGGTCGACCTTGGTTGCCAGGAATCGCTTCACCCGGTCCGGGGTGAGGGTCGGGTACTTCTGGAGGATCAACGCCGCAGCACCTGATGTGATCGCGGCGGCCTGGCTCGTGCCACTTCCGGCGAAGTAGCGGGTGCCGCGCAAGCCTTCGGGGTGCTGGGCATCGAGGTAGCCGTTCGGGACACGCAGGCCCTGGAGATGCGAACCCACCGCGACGAAATCGGGGGCACGGTCACTGCTGTGGGCGATACCGGCCGAATAGGCCCCGAGCTGATCGTCGGTGAGCGACGCGGTCCCCTGAGTGTCGTAGCCACCGACACCGATCACGAACCGGTTGAATGCCGGACTGGCCAAACCGCGCTCGTTCTGGTAGCCGCTGTTGCCGGCAGCGGCGACGACCACGATGCCCGCCTTCCAGGCCTTCTCGGCCGCGAACGACAGCGGATCGACACCAGCGGCCTGAGTGGAGTTGGTTCCGTAGGACAAGTTGATGATCCGGATGTTCATCCCGTTGTCGTTCTTGTGCTGGATCACCCAGTTGATCGCTGCGACCACCTGTGACACGTCGACACCACCGTCGGCGGTGCCCACCTTGACGCTCACGATCCGAGCATCCGGGGCGATCCCGCGATACACCGACGCCGGCGCGTTCGCATACGGCGCGGTCAACGCCGAGTCCCTCCCGGCGATCAAGCCTGCCATGAACGTCCCATGACCGTTGGTGTCCAGATTGCGCAGGTTCGCCGCCTGCGACTCCAACGACAGATCCGGCCCGTAGATGATCTTGCCCGGCGTCGCCAGACCCTGCACCGGAGCGACACCGGTGTCGATCACCGCGACATCCACACCAGCGCCGGTGTAGCCGGCGTTCCACCACGCCGTCGCACCCGTGATCTCGGTGAACGACTTCATCGAGTACGGATCCGTCGCCGGGTCGTACGCCGCCGCCGCCGCCGAGGTCGTGAACGCGACCGGCACCACCGTGCCGACCGCCAACACCATCGCGACCATCCGCCGCGACAACGTCGCTGTCGACCGCATCGGTCGTGCACCCCACGACAGGCCGCGATCGGTTCGCCCGGCTCTGGCCGCCCGCCTCGTCGAGTTCTCCATCGAAGGTTCCTCCGTGATGATCCGCCCGACCCGAAACCATCCGGGCCGTCACCGTCCCCTCGATCAGGGGGGCGTTCATCGAACAGAGAACCGTGAAACCGCCGAATGCACAATGGTTCGAGACAACCATTGAGCAACCTTTGCCGGACCAGAACCTGCCTTGACGAAACCATCACGAACCGCCCGACTCGACGACACGAATCCCACACTCAGCGGTCGAGACCGCACCCCGACGAGACAGGATTCCGGCGCTCAGGCTCGATCACTGCACGTAAGTCGTCGCCGTCATCGTCCGGGGCCACCAGCCGACAGGTTGGGACGACCGCCTTCGCGGCGAGTCCAGGCGAGCCCGGCCAGCACCTCCATCACGCATCGGTGGGCGACGTTCACCGTGCAGTCCGCATGGTCGTAGGCCGGAGCCACTTCCATGATGTCGAACCCCACCAGCGGCGTCTCCATCGCGAGCCGGCGCAACGCTCGGAGCAGATCGGCCGAGGTGAGACCGCCCGGCTCGGGCGTGCCGGTGCCCGGTGCGAAGGCGGGGTCGAGGCAATCGATGTCGACGCTGACGTAGAGATGGTCCACACCGTCCATCGCCTCGGCGATCGCGTCGGTGAGCACCGCATCGAGCCCGCGCCGGAGCACCTCGTCCATCAGGTGCCAACGCATTCCCTGCGCGGCCATCCAGTCCCAGACATCCTTGCCGGGCCAGTACCCCCGAAGCCCGATCTGCACGAAGTTCTTGCCCGGGATCGCCCCGCTCTCGATCAGGCGCCGCATGGGCGTGCCATGGCTGGCGAGGTTGCCATCGATGGTGTCGGCGGTATCGGCATGTGCGTCGAAGTGCACCATTCCCACCGTGCCGAAACCATGGTGCTCGGCGACGGCGGTCGCCGCGGGCCACGTCACCGTGTGGTCGCCACCGATCGTGACCGGGATGATGCCGAACGACGCGACCGAGGCGACCTTGGCCCTGATGTTGTCGAGGCTCTGCTGCACCATGCCGCTGGGGCAGTAGGCATCACCGACGTCGACGACCTCCAACCACTCGAAGATCTCGAGCCCGAGGTCGAGGTGGTACGTGCCGGGTTCGTAGGCACCGGTGCGCAGCGCGCGAGGACCGAATCGAGCCCCCGGTCTGTTGGTGGTACCGAGATCGAACGGAGCACCGAGCACAGCGACGTCGGCCTGCCAATCGGCCAACTGCTGCACCTCGGTGACCAACGGGCGCTGCGCGAAGGTGAGCACGCTGCCGAACACGTATCCGAGATCGAGTTGTTCGCGCAGCCCCGGCTCGACGTGACGGCGAGGGGTGGTCATGGTCTGGACGGTAGCGCGCCTGACCGACCGGATCCGGCGAGTCAGTCGTCGCGGTCGTCGAGATCGCTGATCGCCGGCACGTCCATTCCGAGCCGACGCATCCCTTCCTCGATCCGTCGATTGAGCGTCTCCAGCACGGCGATTCGTCCGTAGCGCTTCTGCTCGGCCGGGATCACCTCCCACGGCGAGAGCTTGTGCGAGGTCTTGGCGAACATGTCCTCGGCCGCGTCGTCGTACAGCCGGTTCTTCTCGCGATTGCGCCAGTCCTCGTCCGTGAGCTTCCACCGTTTCAGCGGGTCTGTGGCTCGGGCATTGAAGCGGTTCAGCTGCTCGTTGTCAGAGATGTGCATCCAGAACTTCACGAGGATGACGCCCTCGGTCACGAGTGACTGCTCGAAGTCGACGATCGCCTGGTACCCCCGGCCCCACTCGGCGGCGGTGGCATAGCCCTCGACGCGCTCGACCAGCACACGTCCGTACCAGCTGCGATCGAAGACCGCCATGCCGCCCAGGCCGGGGAGGTCGCGAGAGAACCTCCACAGGAAGTGGTGCCGCTTCTCTCGCGGCGTGGGGGCCGCGAAGTTGGCGACCGTGTAGTGGCGCGGGTCGAGGTGGTTG
The DNA here is from genome assembly GCA_043725585.1 of Actinomycetota bacterium. Classification (GTDB taxonomy): domain Bacteria; phylum Actinomycetota; class Acidimicrobiia; order Acidimicrobiales; family Ilumatobacteraceae; genus VFMC01. The sequence continues at coordinate 2,012 of JAYSLK010000022.1, read as the reverse complement.
ACGATCACCTTGATCGCGCCGCCCTTGCCGGCTGCATCCCGGCCCTCGAACAGCACGAGGAGGCCAGGGCCTGGACCAAAGGTGCCCATCTCGCCGCCGAGGTGCAATCGAAGTTGCAGCAGGCGTCGTTGCTCCTCTGCGAGTCGCTTCTCGTACTGTTCGCGATCGAGTCGCAGCGTGAGTTCGAGTTTGCCGAGAATCGTCATGTCAGCTCCGCTTCTGGATGTTCGCCCATTCGTCGCGCAGTCCGACCGTGCGATGGAACAGCAGATGCTCGCGCACATCGTGGGCGAAGTACCCAAGCCGCTCGAACTGGACCACCTGGCCGGGGGCCGCGTGCCCCAGCGCCGCTTCGAGCTTGCACTCGACGAGCAGCTCACGCGACCGCGGGTTGAGGTCGTCGAACGGGTCGCCGGTGGTCTCTCCGGGCACTTCGGCCGAGAACAACCGCTCGTACAGCGCCGTTCGCGCGTCGATCGAGTGTTCGGCCGACACCCAATGCATCGTCGACTTCACCTTGCGCCCATCCGGGGCGCCCCCACCCTTGGTCTCGGGATCGTACGTGCAGTGAACCTCGACGACGTTGCCGTCGGCGTCGGCGCGGTAGTCGGTGCAGGTGACGAAGTAGGCCCCACGGAGGCGGACCTCGCGTCCCGGGGTGAGGCGGAAGTACTTCGGCGGTGCATCGACCATGAAGTCATCGCGTTCGATCCACAGCTCGCCGCTCATCGCGACGTCGCGCGAGCCGTCGTCGGCGTTCTCCGGGTTGTTCTGGATGCTGAAGTGCTCGACCTGGCCCGCCGGCCAGTTGGTGATCACCAGCTTGAGCGGCCGAAGCACGGCCATCCGCCGGAGCGCGGTGCGATTCAGTTCGTCGCGCACGAAGCTCTCGAGCAGTTCGATCTGATGACGGCTGTTGGTCTTACCGACGCCGATGAACGAACAGAAGTCGCTGATCGCCGCCGAGGGGTAGCCGCGGCGGCGAAGTGCACGAATGGTCGGCAGACGAGGATCGTCCCACCCGTCCACCAACCCGTCGGCGACGAGCGTGGCCAGGCGTCGCTTCGACGTGACGGTGTGGGTGAGCTCGAGACGCGCGAACTCGATCTGCCGGGGTTGCTCGAACGGCAGCGGCAGATGCTCGAGGTACCAGTCGTACAGGGGTCGATGGCTGTCGAACTCGAGCGAGCACAGCGAATGGGTGACTCCCTCGATCGCATCGCTCTGACCGTGCGCCCAGTCGTAGGTGGGGTAGATGCACCACGCATTGCCGGTTCGGTGATGGTGCACGTGCCTGATGCGGTAGAGGATCGGGTCGCGCATCTGACCGTTGGTGTGGCTCATGTCGATCTTGGCGCGCACCACTTTTTCACCATCGGTGAACTCGCGGTTGCGCATTCGTTGAAACAGGTCGAGGTTTTCTTCGACCGTCCTATTGCGGAACGGGCTGTCGATGCCCGGCACACCGATTGCCCCACGGGTCGCCGAGATGGTTTCAGCGTCTTGGTCGTCGACGTAGGCCAAGCCCTTGCTGATCAACCGCTGCGCCCACTCGTACAGCTGCTCGAACCGATCGGATGCGTATTGGATGTCGCCTGACCATTCGAAGCCAAGCCACCGAATGTCGTCTTGGATTGCGCGTACGTAGTCGGCGTCTTCGGTCACCGGGTTGGTGTCGTCGAAGCGAAGGTTGCACTGACCACTGAACTCTTCCGCTATGCCAAAGTTGAGGCAGATCGCCTTGGCGTGGCCAATGTGCAGAAACCCATTGGGCTCCGGCGGAAAGCGGGTCACCACTTTGTCAATCACACCGTTAGCCAGATCGGCTGCAACCTGGTCTCGGATGAAGTCACGCTGTTGAGGCGTGTCGGCTGGCGAAGTCATAGCCCGAACAGGCTACCGGCGCCACGCCCGCCGTCGGATCAGCCCACTTTCATGCGATAAAACTCAGGTGTGCTGATTGTCCTCTCCCCAGCCAAGTCGCTGGACTACGAGACACCGGTCCCAACCGA
>JAYSLK010000021.1:0-3888 GCA_043725585.1 Actinomycetota bacterium | reverse complement strand
TCACCAGATACGCGTGATGTGCCGGGGCGTGGCCCGGTGTCGCGATCGCTGTGATCTCGGTGTTGCCAAGGGTCACCATCGCACCGTCGCGCAGCGCGTGGTGGTCGAAGTCGACGCCCGCGCCGTCGGGCAGGTATCCCGTCGCCCCGGTGCGGGCGACCAGCTCGGGCAGGCCTGAGACATGATCGGCCTGGACGTGTGTGTCGAGCACCGCGACGATGGCCGCACCCTGGCCTTCGGCGAGCCTCATGTAGTCGTCGACCAGGTCGACATGCGGATCGACGACCGCGAAGGCGCTGTGCGTCGTGCATCCGAGCAGGTACGAGGCACAGGCGGTCGCGTCGTTCAGCAGCTGTCGGAAATACACGCCGGGCCCCCAGGTCTCGCGCTCATCGCATTGGAAAGCTATCAATTGATCTCTTGAATGACAAGGGTGGCAGAACGACACCAGAAGAACGTCCTGTTCGAGGCCATCACGCTGATGGGCAACGCATTTGCCCGCCTCAGGCGGCCCGAGCTGCTCGACCTGCCCGCACAGGCGCCACGGACCGTTGACGAAACTTGCACGCGAAAGCGACCAGTCGACGGCCAACACCTCCCAGCACCCGCAAGCGCTCCACGCGGCAGGCATGGTCACCCGCACCCGCGAGGGAACCCGCGTCCGCTCGGCAGTCGCAGGTGACGAGGTGCTGTCGCTCTGGCTCGCGCTGCGCAATGCCTCGGTCGCCCGACTCGGGCAGGTGGAACGCGCCGCCCGCGACTACCTCGGAGAAGACGTCGAAGCGACGGCCGAGAAGAACTCGTCACTCGACTGCGCGCCGACGACGTCGTGCTCATCGACGTACGCCCCGCCGAGGAGTACGCCGCCTGACACATCCGCGGGGCACGCTCAATCCTCTCACGGAACTCCAAGATCGCCTCGCCGGCCTGCCGGCCAACCGCGAAATCGTGGCCTACTGCCGCGGCCCATTCTGCGCCTACGCCCACGACGCCGTCCGCACTCTCGACGCAGCCGATCGCGCTCAACACAGCGCCTGGACATCGGCTGGCCCCGAGTGGCGGCTCGCCGACGCTCCGGAAAGGAAGCGCCGAGCCGCCTGAACAAGACCGACGACGTTGACGTTCTGAGACGCACCAATTGACGCGCCTGTGGCCGGGAGTGCTCCGGATGCACCCGGATGAAGACATCCCCCGCTGATAGGCCTGTCCTGCGCCCCCCGTCACGTCACGTGGTGCAACCAGTGCTCCGTGCGAGACCAATCGATGGCCGCTGGGAACCTGACTCGCGGCGCTGGAGAGCTGCCTGACTGACCCGCGAGCATCGAGTCCACAGGCGCCGATTCGACTTTCAGGCGTCGAACCCCTAGAACTCCCGGGCCATGTTGCTCACGATCACGACCACGCATCAGCCCGCGACGGATCTGGGCTACCTGCTGCACAAGCGGCCCGGCCAGATCCAGAGCTTTTCGCTGCCCGTGGGCACGGCGCACGTCTTCTATCCGGAGGCGACGGATGAGCGGTGTACGGTGGCGCTGCTTCTTGAGATCGATCCGGTCGGGTTGGTCCGCCGCGGGGTGCGGTTCGCGCGGATCGACCAGTACGTCAACGACCGACCATACGTCGCGTCGTCGTTTCTGAGCGTCGCGATCGCGAAAGTCTTTCGCTCGGCGATGAGCGGCCGCTCGACCGAACGCGCCGAGCTAGCCGATCAGCCCCTCCCCTTGACCGCGACGATCGCGGCCCTGCCGTGCGTCGGGGGCGAAGGCGTCCTGCGACGCTTGTTCGAGCCGCTCGGCTTCACGGTGCATGCGACCGGGCACGCACTCGACGAGACGTTCCCGGAGTGGGGCGAGAGCCGGTACTTCACCGTGCAGCTCGACGGTGAGGTTCCGCTCAAGGACCTGCTGAGCCACCTCTATGTCTTGATCCCCGTCCTCGATGCTGAGAAGCACTACTGGGTCGAAGAGGAGGAGGTCGCGAAGCTCCTGCGCCACGGCGAGGGGTGGCTCGCGGGCCACCCCGACCGCGAGCTGATCGTCAACCGCTACCTCAAACGCGACCGGTCGCTCGCCACCCAGGCCCTCACGCAGCTTCTGCAAGACGAGCCCGAGCCCGACACCGAGGCAGAGGAGCGCGAGGTCGAGGAGGAGGCCGTCGAGCAGCCGATACGCCTCAACGAGGCACGCCTCGGGGCCGTGCTCGCGGCCATCCGCGCCAGCGGTGCCAAGCGTGTTCTGGACCTGGGGTGCGGCAACGGCAAGCTCCTTCGCGAGCTGATCAAGGAGTCGCAGTTCACCGAGATCGTGGGGGCCGACGTCTCGCACCGAGCGCTCGAGATCGCCTCCCGGCGCCTTCGGCTCGAACAACTCCCCACCGCGCGCCGGGAGCGCATCACGCTGCTGCAAACCGCGCTCACCTACAGGGACCGACGGCTCGCGGGGTTCGACGCCGCCGCTGTCGTCGAGGTGATCGAGCACCTCGACCCGCCCCGCCTCGACGCGTTTGCACGCCTGCTCTTCGGCGAGGCCCGCCCGGGCTCGGTGATCGTCACGACACCCAACCGCGAGTACAACGTTCTGTTCGCAGGACTTCCCGCGGGGACGATGCGCCACCGTGACCACCGCTTCGAGTGGACTCGCAGCGAGTTCGAGGACTGGGCGGGCGAGACGGCCGGCACTCACGGGTACGCGGTGCGGTTCGTGCCGATCGGCCCGGAGGACCCCACGCACGGATCGCCGACCCAGATGGCGATCTTCGAGGCCGGATGAGCGACACGACCCGCAACCTCGACATCCCGAAGCTGTCGCTGGTGGTACTGGTCGGCGCCAGCGGATCGGGCAAGTCCACGTTCGCCGCCAAGCACTTCCTGCCGACCGAGATCGTCTCGTCGGACACCTGCCGCGGGATCGTGGCCGACGACGAGAACGACCTGGCCGCCACGCCCGATGCGTTCGCGCTGGTGGACTTCATCGTCGCGACGCGCCTGCGCGCTGGGCGCCTGACCGTGGTCGATGCCACAAGCGTTCGACGCGAGGACCGCGCCAAGCTCATCGCGATCGCACGTCAGCACCACGTCCTGTCGGTGGCGATCGTGTTCAACCTGCCCGAACGCCTGTGTCAGGACCGCAACCAGTCGCGACCCGACCGCAACTTCGGGCCCCACGTCGTGCGCAACCACACCCGCGAGCTTCGTCGCGGCTTGAAGGGTATGCGCCGCGAGGGATTCTCGAACGTCCACGTGTTCGAATCACCGGACGAGATCGACACCGCGACCATCACCCGTACGCGCCTGTGGAACGACAAGCGCGACCACCACGGTCCGTTCGACATCATCGGCGACGTCCACGGGTGCGCAGACGAGTTGGAGGTGCTCCTCGGTGACCTCGGCTACCAGCGCGACGGTGACAGCGGCACCTACTCGCACCCGGCCGGTCGCACGGCCGTCTTCCTCGGAGACCTGGTCGATCGTGGCCCTCGGGTCTTGGACACGCTCGAGATCGTGCGCCGGATGGTCGAGGCCGGCAGCGGGCTCTGCATTCCGGGAAACCACGACCAGAAGCTCGCACGCAAGCTCCGCGGCCGCGACGTCCAGATCACCCACGGCCTCGCCGACACCCTCGCCGAGATCGACGCGCTCCCCGACGAGGACCGCGATGGACGGACCGCCGAGATCGCCACGTTTCTCGACGGCCTGGTCAGCCACTACGTCCTGGACGACGGCAAGCTGGTCGTCGCCCACGCCGGACTCAAGGAGGAGATGCAGGGCCGTGGCTCCGCGAAGGTCCGTGACTTCGCCCTGTACGGCGAGACAACCGGCGAGACCGACGAGTTCGGCCTGCCGGTGCGCTGGGACTGGGCGGGCGAATATCGCGGCGAGGCCACCGTCGT
>JAYSLK010000020.1:0-6765 GCA_043725585.1 Actinomycetota bacterium | reverse complement strand
AGCCTCGTGAGGGTGCAGCCCCGCCGTCGCGAAGACGCCGTCATGTGCGACAGCGATCTCGATCGCGGCGCGCGTGGTGGCGGCATCGCAGCCCACGTTCACCATCTGCACGACACCGGCGTGCCGAGCCTGCGCGATGACATCGGCAAGATCGGCACCCCGCGTGTCGTAGAGGTGGCAGTGGCTGTCGATCAACTCGATCGGGGCCGGTGAGGTCATCGGCCCAGGTTACGACCGGACCCCTACTTCCGAGGGAAGAGCGGGTCGCCCTTGATCACGGCAGTGCCGCCGGGATAGCCGCCCCAACTCGCGGAGGCTGGCAGGAGCTGATCGTGCACAGCGCCCGTCAGACCGATCCGTTCCCAGATGTGCTGACAGGTGTCGGGCAAGGCCGGCGACGCGAGCACGGCCACGATGCGCAATGCCTCGAGCGCGTCGCCCATCACCGCGTCGACCGCCGGTCCGGCCTCGGCCTTCCACGGCTCGTTGGCCTCGAGGTAGGCGTTGGTGGCACGGATGAGCGACCAGGTGGACTCGAGTGCTCGGTTCGGTTGCACCTCTGCCCAGCCGGCCGCGGCGCCTTCCCACGCAGCGGCTGCGGCCTCCACGAGCGGCGAGTCGGCTCGAGGTGCCGGGCCGATGCCGTCGCACTTCTTGCCCACCACGGTCGCCACGCGCGACAAGAGGTTGCCGAGGTTGTTGGCGAGGTCGCTGTTGTACCGGCTGGTGAGCCCTTCGTGCGTGAAGTCGCCGTCGTGGCCGTATGTGGTCTCGGCCAACACGTAGTAGCGGAAGCCGTCGACACCGAACTCGTCGATGAGGTCGAGCGGGTTCACCACGTTGCCCGACGTCTTGCTCATCTTCTCGCCACCGCTCAGCAGCCACCCGCCGACCGACCAGCTGGCGGGCAGTTCGATGCCCGCTGACAGCAGCATCGCCGGCCAGTAGACGCAATGGTGGCGGATGATGTCCTTGCCGATCAGGTGATGTGCCGGCCACCGCTTCTGGAACTCCGCCTGCTCGTCGGGGTCGTCGCTGCCGAATCCGACGGCCGTGAGGTAGTTCGCCAGGGCGTCGAACCACACGTAGGCGACGTGGTCGGGGTTCCACGGCAGCGGGATGCCCCAGGTGAGGCTCGTGCGGCTGACGGAGAAGTCACGCAGCCCACTGCGGATGAGGCCCAACGCCTCGTTGCCGCGAAACTCTGGCACGATCGCGCCGGGGTGGGCCGCATACCACTCGAGGAGCCGGTCCTGGAAGCGACTCAGCCGGAAGAAGTAGTTCTCCTCTTCGAAGTACTCGACCGGCCGTTTGTGGATGGGGCAGAGATCACCGTCGAGCAGCTCTTCATCGGTGTAGTACTCCTCGCAGGCAACGCAGTACTTGCCCGCGTACACGTCGAGCTCGATGTCGCCGGCGTCGTAGCAGCGTTGCAGCAGCTCTTGCACGCCGATCCTGTGCCGTCGCTCGGTGGTGCGGATGAAGTCGTCGTTCGAGATGTTCAGCTTCGACCACGCGTCCTGGAACAACGGCGCGATCTCGTCGACGAACTCCTGTGGTGTCTGTCCGGCGGCGTCGGCCGCCTGTTGGATCTTGAGGCCGTGCTCGTCGGTGCCGGTGAGGTAGTGCACGTCGTCGCCGATCAGCCGGTGCCATCGCGCGAGCGCGTCGCCGATGATGGTCGTGTACGCATGGCCGAGATGCGGCCGAGCGTTGACGTAGTAGATCGGGGTGGTGAGGTAGTAGCTGGTCATGAGAGGTCCTTTCGGGAATGGCGAAACGCCGGCATGGTCCTGGAGGTGGGATCAGGAGCCGGTGCGCATTCGACGAGCAAGGATGAGACGTGCCACGAACGACAGGATAGGTGGAGCAGCGCTGACGCCCGCAACCACTTCCGGGCACACTGAGCGGCGTGAGTGAGTTCGATGACGCAACGCAGGTCGCCGCCGATGGCCAGACGCAGATCCATGCGGGCTGGGACATCCGCGGCAACGCCAACGGCGGGTATCTCATGGCGCTCGCGGCACGCGGCTTGCGCCAGATCGCCGGCCGCCCCGACCCCGTCTCGCTCACCGCCCACTACCTTGCCCCTGGACGACCCGGCCCCGCCATGGTCCACGGTGAGGTGGTGAAGGGCGGCAAGCGTTTCACCACGGTGGCAGGCAGCCTCGATGGTGTCGGTGCCAACGGCGAGCTCCGTACGATCATCAGGCTGCTCGGCACGTTCGGCGATCTCGCCTCGAACGCATCGAGCGATTTCGTCGCAATGAATGGCACGCCACCCGAACTGCCGCCGTGGGAGGAGTGCGTCGCTCGCGACTCGAACGGTCCTGTGGCCGTGGCGATGATGGATCACCTGTTGGTGCGACTGCACCCCGATCACGCCGGCTGGCTGCGAGACGACAAGGTCGGTGTCGCCGAGATGGCCGGATGGTTCGGGTTTGCCGACGGCCGCCCGCTCGACACGCTTGCGCTGCTCCTCGTCGCCGATGCACTCCCGCCGGCGGTCTTCAACATCGATGTGCCTCCCGGCTGGGTGCCGACGGTCGAGCTCACGGTGCACGTTCGGGCTGCGCCGGCACCCGGCCCGGTTCGGTGCGTCTTCCGCACGCGGTTCGTGCACGGGGGGATGTTCGAAGAAGACGGCGAGGTGTGGGACAGCACCGGCACGTTGGTCGCCCTCAGCCGTCAGCTCGCACTGCTCCCGCGCTGAAGCGATCCGGCACGACGGGCCGGAGCGGGTCAGGACGTCGAGCGAGACAGCGGCTACTTCGCGGCGCGCTGGGTGGCGTACTTGATGCCGGCGATGAACGAGCCGACCGCCAACGACGTCGCGCCGACGCTCTGGGAGGTGCGGCGGACCACGGCCTTGGTGCGCCGGCTGAAGATGACGATGGGCCAGCCTCGCCGGTGGGCCACACGTTCGAGCTTGCCGTCGGGGTTCACCGCGACAGGGTGTCCGACGGCCTCCATCATCGGCAGATCGCTCGCCGAGTCGCTGTAGGCGTAGCACTGGGCCAGATCGAGACCCTCCCATCGAGCGAGCTCGGTGATCGCGTCGACCTTGCCCTCCGCGTAGCAGAACGGTCCGGCCAGGCGGCCGGTGTAGACGCCGTCGACGATCTCGCTGACCGTGCCGATGCCGCCCGACATGCCCATCGCAGCCGCGAGCGGGCTCACCAGCTCGACGGGCGATGCCGACACGATGTACGTGGCTCGACCTGCGTGTCGATGCATGTCCACCAGTTGGCGAGCCTCGGGCCGAACTCGCTCCATCAGCTTCGGCACGATGTCGGTGTTGAGGCCCACGAGGTCGTCGCGACGCACGCCCTTCACAGCACCGAGGATGCGATCGCGAACGCCGTGCGACGTCTCGTCGCTCGCGCCGGTGAGGCGGAAGGTGAGCGCCGCCGCAGCGTCGCGAGCGAACTGGCGCTTGGCGATCAGTCCAGCCTTCCACGCGGCGACGCCGAAGACGAACGTGCTCGATCCGCTGATCAGGGTGCGGTCGAGGTCGAAGAACGCGGCGCTGGGACCTGTGCTGGCGATCTCGGAGTACTCGCTCATGTCGTTCCGTCGCTGGTGTTGTTCGCGAGGTGTCGGGGGAGGCCCGTCGCGATGTCGTACACCCGGCGCTTCGATGCGCCGAGCCGTGACATCACCGTAGCGACTGCGTCTTTGCGAGTGGCGCCGCGCATCAGTTGATCGCTGAGGGCTGCCCGGATCGTGTCGTCGTCTGCGGCAGCCGGCCGGGCAGCGCCGGCGAGCACGACGACGTACTCGCCCCTCGGTTCGACCTCGTCGAGATGTCGCACCGCGTCGTCGAGGGTGCCTCGCCAGATCTCCTCGTGCAGCTTGGTGAGCTCGCGGGCGAGTGCGACACGGCGGTCGCCGCCACAGGCTGCACTGAGATCGCGGACGGTCCGCGCTATGCGATGCGGCGCCTCGTACATCACCGAGGTCCGCCGTTCGGAGGCCAGGTCGGCGAGGCGTTCGGTGCGCTCGATGCCCGAACGCGGCAGGAAACCCTCGAACACGAAGCGGGTGCTGTCGATGCCGCTGACCACGAGCGCCATCACTACCGCCGCCGGCCCGGGAACGGCGGTTACCTCGTGTCCGGCGTCGAGCACGGCGCGAACCAGGCGTTCGCCGGGGTCGGAGATGCCCGGCGTGCCGGCATCGCTGACCACAGCCACATCGTGGCCGGCAGAGAGCAGTTCGATCACCTCACCGACTCGAGCGGTCTCGGTGTGTTCGTTGGTGACCGCCATGCGCGCTTTGATGCCCGCGAGATGGAGCAGCTTGCCGGTTCGGCGGGTGTCTTCGCAGCACACCAACGCGGCGGTGCGCAGGGCCTCGATCGCTCTCGTCGACAGATCACCGAGGTTGCCGATCGGGGTGGCCACCAACACCAACCGACCGGGGGCGCGCACTCGATCGTGGCCGCTCAACGGACCGGTCACGTACGCAGCTCGATGACCAGACCCACGTGCAGTCCCCAGCGGGCGAATGCACCCGCTTCGGCTTCGATCACGGTGCGCGCTCTCCACACCGGGGCTCCGAGGCGGTGGCGCGCCATGCGCACGGTCTTCACGACGGCACCGGTCGCGTCGAGGTAGGCGATGTCGAGCGGAAAGCGCATGCCCATCGTGTGGATCCAGCGACATCGCTCGACCACGAGGGCGCCTTCGAGATGGTCGCGGCCGAGCAAGCCCTTGTTCCGTGACCGGCGGTCATGCGCCACTTCGGCGGAGGCCATCACGGTGCCTTCGTTCACTATCCACGCCACCCCTCCAGCCTTGCACGCGCGGCGCCTCTGCTCGTAGCGGGTACCGTCCGGGTGTGCCCGCCGACCTCGACCGCTGCTATGCCTCGGCCGCTGATCTGGCCGCTCTCGTGGCCTCCGGCGCCTGTTCACCACTCGATCTCGTCGAGAACGCGCTCGCACGGATCGACGAAGTGCAGCCGTCGCTGAACTGCTTCGCCCATGTGTGGGCCGAGGAGGCTCGCGCCGAGGCACGGGCTGCTGCGGAATCGGTCGCACGCGGTGGTGCGCGTGGGCCGCTGTTCGGTGTGCCGGTGGCGGTGAAGGAGACTTCCCAGGTGGCCGGCCGCAGGTTCACCCTCGGCTCGCGTACGCAGGCGGACGTCGTGGCCGATCACGACGCATACGTGACCGACGCTCTGCGCCGTGCCGGCGCGATCGTGATCGGAGCGACCACCAGCCCCGAGTTCGCACACACGCTGCAGACGGACAGTCCGATGTGGGGCACGACTCGCAACGCATGGAACCCAGCCCTCACCCCCGGGGGTTCGTCCGGAGGCAGCGCAACGGCGGTGGTCACCGGATGCGTTGCCCTCGCCGAGGGGAGCGACATGGGTGGATCGGTGCGCATCCCGGCCTCGTGGAGCGGGATCGTGGGACTGAAACCGGGCATCGGCCGGATCCCGATGGACGTGTTGCCGGGGTTGTTCGACTCGATCAGTCACCACGGTCCGCTGGCGCGCAGCGTCGATGACGCACGTCTTTTCCTTCGCTGCACGCAAGGCCCCGACGAGCGCGACATCATGTCGGTCACCACGCCGCTCGATCTCGATGGGATCACGCCGAGCGATGTGCGCGGGCTTCGTCTCGGGCTGAGCACCGATCTCGGGGGCTGGTCCGTCCACCCACAGATTGCTGCGGCCGTGCGGACGGCCGGCGAGGCGCTGTCCGACGCGGGGGCGATCGTCGAGGAGGTGGATCCGCAGATCGGAGGCGACGACGAGTGGGTGTGGGTGCAGTTGTGGGGTGTGTTCATGTCGGGGTACTTCGGACATCTGGTCGACGCTCACGCCGAGGTGATGGATCCAGACGTCGTGAAGTTGATCGAGCTGGGCAACTCGATGTCGGCCACCGAGTACAAGCGCTTGGAGCTCGCCCGGACCGATCTGTGGCGACGGCTCTCGGGCGTGCTGGCGGGGCGGCAGGCACTGCTGTGTCCCACGATGGCGATGCCGCCGATCGCGGCCTCGAAGGCCGAGCGCACCAAGCCCGACCTTCCTGAAGATGGTCGCTATCACAGCGAGGACATGACAGGAGTGTTCAATCTCGTCGCGCCGTGCCCCGCGCTGAGCGTGCCGTGCGGAGTGCATGTCGGGGAGGGTCTCGATGGTGTGCCCATCGGTCTGCAGATCGTCGGCCAACGCTGGCGGGAAGACACGGTCTTGCGCATCGGACGAGCCGTCGAGGTGGCGCTGCCCCAGTTCACCAATCGCCGCCCCCCCATCTGACCCCACCATCCCACCACACCGCGATGAGAGATGAGTGGCTGTGGCGCGCTCATCTCTCATCGCGGCCCGCTCGTTCTGCCACGCGATGAGAAATCCGGTCGCTACCGCCACTCATCTCTCATCGCGGTGTGGTGGGCTGGTCAGGTGCCCCAGGCGAAGGTCTGCTTGTACAGCTTGAGGCAGGGAAAGGCCTCCACCTCCACCACGTCGGGGCGCTCGCGAAGATCGGACAGCAGTTCGAGCAGGTGCTGCTCGGTGTCGACGATCACCTCGAACATCAGGTCGTAGCGACCGGCGGTCGCGACGAGGTATTCGACGGCAGTGATCTCGCCGATCCTCGCTGCGGCCGGCTCGGTCCGCCCGTCGATGCGTACGCCGATCAACGCCACGCGGCGGTCGCCGAGGCCGATCGGGTCGGTGACCGCCACGACCTGCATGTGGCCCGACTCGGTGAGGCGCTGGACGCGCTTGCGGATCGCCCCTTCGCTGAGT
>JAYSLK010000019.1:0-10525 GCA_043725585.1 Actinomycetota bacterium | reverse complement strand
GTGCGGCCTGATCATCGGCACCACCACGGTGATGGCCACACACCTGCCGTCGAAGCGCCACGACATCGCCCATGGCCTCACGTCGGCACCCAGCCCGCTCCCCGCATCGTGGCTGCTCGTCGCCGAGAACGGCGTCGGCGGCAAGGCGCTCGACGTGTTCGTGAACAACCTGGTGTTCGCCGACGACGGTCTGGGGCGTCCAGCCGACGGCAGTTCCTACACGTCCGTGCTGACGGCAGCCGCCGACGTGCCGTGCGGGTCGAACGGAGTGATGTTCCTTCCCTGGTTGATCGGCTCGATGGCCCCGGCACACGATCGACATCAGCGCGGTGGATTCGTGGGCATCGGGCTCTCCACCACGCGGGCCGACATGGCTCGGGCCGTGCTCGAGGGCGTCGCGATGAACGCCGCATGGCTCCTGCCCTCGTTCAGCGCTCTGGCCGGGTGCGACTACCCCGAGGTGACCCTCGGCGGAGGCGGCGCCCGAAGTCCACTGTGGGGCCAGATCCTCGCCGACGCGTTCGGCGTGCCGGTGCGACGCCTCGCCGCGCCCGACTGCACCAACGCTCATGGCGCGGCACTGCTCGCCCTGGCCGAGAACGGAGCCTGTTCGCTCTCGGACCTGCCGTCGTTCCTGGTGACCAGCCAGGTGCACGAACCCGACCAGGCGGCCCATCGGTTGCTCACGGCCCGAACTCGGTCGCTCGTCGACTTCCACGCCAGCACCGCCTCGTTCTACCGAGCCTTCGACTCCCACGACGCGCTGCCCTGACGCGACACGCCATCGCCGAACGGCACGGGCCCGTCGGAGCGGCGGACGACCCGAGAGGTGGGGTCGTTCCTGCGACGGCGAAGATGCAACAGTCGCGTCCAGCAACTCGCGAACCAGGAGTACCGAACATGTCCAACGAACAGACCGATGACGCCAGCGTCGACTACGAAGACCTCACGAGCATGCGACTCGCCGACGACGAGCTCGAAAAGCTCGTGTCGGCCGGCGGAGAGTGCATCTTTTCGTGGACGACACAAGACGGCTTCCCGGTCGGAGTGGTGGTCGCGTATGTGTACCGCGACGGAAAGTTCTGGACCACGTGCGCCGAGCGGCGCAAGCGCGTCCCCGCTCTGCGGCGGCGCCCGCAGTCGGGAGTGGTGATCAACCGGGGCGGCAAGACCGCGTCGTACAAGGGCAACTCGATCGTGCACACGAACGCCGATGCTGACTTCGACGAGTTGAAGGGGTGGTTCTACCCCACGTTGTCGGGTCTTGCGCAGAACCCCGACGACCCGTACCGACAGAGCTTCACCAAGTTCCTCGACTCGCCGCACCGCGTGATCATCGAGACGGAGGCCCGCCTCGTGGTCGGCTTCGACACGGCTCGGTTCCAGGCCTTCACCGTCGAGGCGATGGCCGCCGGACACGGCGCCTGATGCCTGGCGAGCACGACCGGGTGGCCGAACACGAGATGCGCACCCGGCCATGACCTGCGATCAACGTTCGATCAAGCACTCAGAGCGAATCTGAACGGAGTCCACCCATGCCTGACGTACCCGCTCGACCTCCGATCGTCTACGGCGCAGCCCCCGTGCCGCCGATGCCCGTGACCGCCGAGCGCTACATCGCCCCGACGTGGCTGGCGCGCGAACACGACGTGTTGTGGCCTCAGGTGTGGCAGTTCGCCTGTCTCGAACGCGACGTTGCAGAGGCCGGTCAGTACGTGGTGTACGACATCGGCCGCGAGTCGGTGATCGTCTCCCGGACGCAAGAGGGCGAGCTGGCCGCCCACTACAACGCATGTCAGCACCGAGGTGCACGCATCCTCGTGAACGGACACGGTTGCGAGAAGAGCTTCACGTGCCCTTACCACGGCTGGAGCTACCGGCCCGACGGGAGGCTCGTCGTGGTTCCCGACAACCACCGGTTCCCTGGCGGCGGCGTCGATCGCACGAAGCACTCGTTGAAGAGAGTTCGCGTGGGCAGTGCGCTCGGCATGGTGTGGATCTGCATGGATGACGGGGCCGCACCGCTCGAGGACTTCCTCGGGCCGCTGGTCGACCGGATCGCCCCATACCACCTCGAGAGCATGACCCTCACGGCCGACCAGACCGTGCGCCTGGGCTGCAACTGGAAGGCCGTGTCCGACAACTTCCAGGAGCTGTACCACGTCGAGCACATCCACCCCCAGCACCAACTGCTGTTCGACTGCCCGACCGCACAGGTGGAGTTGTTCGACCGAGGCCACACCAGCGTGATCATCGACGGCCATACGCTGAACAGCCGGATGCCGATCCCCGACGAGCCGAACTTCTTCCAAGCCCGTCAGGTCCGCCTGTTCGGAGCCGATCCCGACGACTACAACGGACGGGTGCTCGACATCCGCAAGGACATCCAGACGTTGCGCCGCGATGCCGGACCCGGTCTCGGCTGGGACTACGAGCCGTTCACCGACGAGCGGCTCACCGACATCGAGCAGTACAACGTGTTCCCGAACACGATGATCACCGTGCAGCCCGACGATGCGCTCATCACCAGGGCCCGTCCCCACCCCACCGATCCCGACTGGTGCCTGTGGGACAAGTTCACCTTCCACCGCCAACCGAGCGAGGAGGTCGCCCGTCGTCACGGGGTGCCGTTCACACCGCACAGCCAGAAGGATCTCGAACCCGTGCCGCGTCCGGAACACGACGAGTTCTCGCAGGAAGACATCATCGAAGGTCGCAAGACGATGACGATCACCATCGACCAGGACGTGCACTACATCCGTGACGTGCAAGCGGGCATGCACTCACGCGGCTTCGAGAAGATGACCCTCTGTGACGACGAGGTGCGCATCCAGCACTACCACGACTGGCTCGACCACTGGATGGGTGTGCGCTGACGCGGCGTGCGAGCGAAGAGGCAGCGGCCAGATGCGACCGGAGATTCGCTCGTGTCACGGTGCGAAGCATGAGCCGTTGTCAACCGGCGTGTCCGATCTCGAGCGGAGGACAGACGCGATCTCGGATGTCTCGATTGCGAAGCCAATGCCCTCACGCTGGCGGGAGCTGGCATAGATGATGCCGATCACATCGCCGTCGGACGACACGATCGGCCCTCCGGAATCGCCCTTCTGGATGTCTGCCTTTACTTCGAGGGCGCCACGTCGGACCGTGTCCTTGAGGTAGATGTCTTCGATCGTTACGAGGAGTCGCCGGGTCACCGCGACCGACAGCAACTCCACCCCTTCATCACGGTCCCAGGTCAGGGCGACACCGTCGCCGAGGCGCACCGCGCCCAGGTCAAGGGCCGCCGCATCAAGGCCGGCCACATCGAGAACGGCCAGATCGCGGTCGCTGTCGAAAGCCAGTACCGTCGCCGCGTGCTCGGTGCCGGTGAAGTCGATCACGGTGATGAGCTTGGCGCCCTTGATCGTGTGGGCGACGGTGACCACCTGGCCCACCTCACCCAGCACCACTCCGGTCCCGATCTGGGCCACCCGGCTGCAGCCTGCGGCAACGACCCCAACGCCGGATTCGAGCAATGAGGTCCCGGACAGCGGTTCGGCCGGCGCCGTGCTGTCTGACGTCTCCGTCCTCTGCATGCACCCGGCCGCCAGTGTCACTGCCGCAAGCCTGAACAGGACCGCGCCGCGACGGCCGCGACCCATGCGTTCAGACACGTGCATCCATGAGGCGTCCATCCGTTGCAGCGCTTTGCTGGGCCAACCCGAGCAGAAACTGCACGCGTGCGCCCTCAGCGAGGTCGGGAGCGACGGCGACACCGGCTCGTATCGCGTCGATCCATTCGCCGATCATCAAATGGTTCACACGGAAGGTGTCACGGTAGGTGTTGTGCACGGTGTCGCGCCGAGCTCCACCCCAGATGTCGTCGGGGATTGGCAAGACCGCTGACGGGCCTTGCTGGCCGGCCTTCAGCCCCCGCACCTCCTGGACCGTCGACCAGTCGTTGAGCGCATAGACGGTGCCGTCCGCTCCGTGCAGATCGAGGTGGTGTGTCTGTCCGAACTCGGTGCCCTCCCAACACACTGCGCTCACCTGCAATGTCCCATAGGCGCCGCTCTCGAATCGAACCGTCATCACCGCCGAGTCTTCGCTTCGCTCGTAGTCGCTGCCGTCCGGGCGATTCGGCCGTTCGACGAATCGAGCGGTGATGCAGCCGATCTCGGAAATCTCTCCCATCAGCCAACGAGCAAGATGCAACCAGTGACTTCCGATGTCACCCAGCACACCCGAGCCGGCGAGCTCGGTGTCGAACCTCCAGCTGTACTCGCCGTCGCG
Source organism: Actinomycetota bacterium (assembly GCA_043725585.1). GTDB lineage: Bacteria > Actinomycetota > Acidimicrobiia > Acidimicrobiales > Ilumatobacteraceae > VFMC01. The sequence goes on along the minus strand of JAYSLK010000019.1, from coordinate 6,250 downwards.
GGCGAACCCGGTGAAGTAGCGCAGGTTCAGATGGTAGGGACGGCCGACGTACCCCTGGTCGATCAGCCGCTTCACGTACTGATTGGTCGGCAGGTACCGATAGGTGAACGGGACCAAGGTGATGGCGTTGGCCCGAACGGCAGCGTCGACCATGCCGCGCGCGGCCGCGACCGATGTGGCGATCGGCTTCTCACAGAGCACGTGGAGCCCTCGTTCCAGAGCGCGCAGCGCGAGCTCCTCGTGACTGTCGTTCGACGTTGCGATGACCACGGCATCCAGACGGTCAGGATCGAGAAACTCATCGGCATCGATGCTCCACCAATCGATGTTCCAGTGTTCCGCCAGCTTCTTCACCTTCTCACTCGTCCTCCCGCACAGACCGACGACCACGGCGTAGGGATGGGCCGACAGCACAGGCAGATACATCGAATCGGCCCACCAACTCGCTCCGACGATTCCGACTCGAACGATCACTTTCGTCGCTCCGCCATCGGTTTGCGGCTGGTGTTCCGCTCGACCAACGTCGGTGCGACTACGTGGTGGACGGCTCCAGTGCGTCCGCCGTCGAGGCGTTCGAGCAGCAACCTGATCGCCATCCGACCGATATCGGCCCGCGGCTGATCGATCGTCGTCAGCGACATGTGGTGCAGCGCCGCCAACGAGGTGTTGTCGTAGCCGACGATCGACATGTCCCTCGGGACTTGCATCGAGGCGTCTTCGATTGCATCCAACGCGCCGACCGCACTGAGATCGTTGCTGGCAAAGATGGCCGTCGGGCGTGGTCTGAGGCGCAGGAGTTCCACAGTTGCCGCTCGTCCTCCAGCCTCGCTGAAGTCGCCGCTCGCAACCATGATCTGGTCCTCGAGGCCGTGCATGCTCATCGCCCGCTTGTAGCCCTGCCGCCGGCCGGAGGCGCCAGCACCGGTTCCTCCGTCGACGTGGGCGATCCGGCGATGTCCGAGCGCCACGAGATGGTCGACCGCGAGCCCGGCGCCGGATTCATCGTCGGTGTTGACCGAATCGACCTTGGTGCTTCGGGTCTTCCGACCGACGATCACGATCGGTGTCGTTCCAGCCGCTTGCTCCATGGACGACGTCGTGATGGTCGGTCCGGCCAGGACGAGTCCATCGACGCGGAACTGTAGAAACGTCTCGAGCGCGTCCGCCTCCCCGGACCTGGAGTGTTTGCCGTTCCCGAGAAGCAGTCGGTACCCGGTTCGATCGGCCTCCTCCTGAAGCCCGTCGATGCACTCGGCGAAGAACGGGTTGTGGAGGTCGTTCACGACGATCCCGATGGTCCGAGTTCGACGGCTCGCGAGGTTTCGCGCCAGGACGTTCGGTCGGTAGCCCAACTCGGTTGCGGCTTCGAGGACCAGGCGTCGTCGATGGACACTGACGTTCGGAGCCTCGCGCATGACAAGTGAAACGAGTGCGACCGAGACACCCGCGCGTTCCGCGACCTGTCGCATCGTGGGATGCGCAGTGATCGCTCGGTTCGACGCGGTTTCGTCGATCGGCAGGTTGTCTGGACTTCTCATGAGAGGATCCCTTGACACGTCGTTGTGACGGTGGTCATAGTATAGAGCCTTACAAGAATTAGAGCGCTCCAGTGACCGGGTCGCTAGATCGACTTCGAAGCTGGCCCGGGGGGGAGGCGTTGCAAGTGACGATGATGAACCGGCTTGCCGGCGCGCCGATCTCGTGGGGTGTATGCGAGGTCCCCGGATGGGGGCTCGAGCTCCCGCCGACAAGGGTCCTGAGCGAGATGCAGCAACTGGGCCTCTCGGCGACCGAGCTGGGATCGGACGGGTATCTTCCGAGCGACCCCGCTCAGCTCAGGGACCTCTGCCAGCAGTACGGCCTTGTCATGATCGGTGGGTTCGTACCGGTCGTCATCCACCAGCCCTCTCAGGTGGGGGCCACCATCGAAGCCACGCGACGGGCGGCGGCGTTGATGTCGGCGGCCGGCGGCACGGTCTTCGTGTCGTCACCGGTCACCGACTGGGAATGGGGCCCTCGTCAAGAGCTCTCGACGTCGGATTGGCAACACGCCGCAGAGATGCTCCGCGCGATCGACGACATCGTCGCCGAATACGGCATGACGCAGGCATTGCATCCACACTTGCGCACCATCGTCGAGACGCGTGACGACATCAAGCGCGTGCTCGACGTCTCGGATGTCGGGTGGACCTTCGACATGGGCCACATGCAGATCGGCGGCATGGACCCCCTCGAGTTCATCGACGATGCGTTCGATCGCATCCGTCACGTTCATCTCAAGGACGTCGTGATGGAGCTCGCCGAGCCGGTGTTCAGCGGACGGCAGTCGATCATGGAAGGGGTCCAAGCTGGAATGTTCAGCAACCTCGGCCGCGGCGACGTATCGATCGGCGAGATCGTTCGCCAACTCGAAGGTCGCGGATATGACCAGTGGTACGTACTCGAACAAGACGCTGCAATCACGACTGGGGAACCAGCGTTGGGAAGCGGTCCAATTCTCGATGTTCTCGCGAGCATCGAGTTCCTCAGGGGGATCGAGACATCCGTCTCACCAGGCCTGACACAGCAGATCCTATGAAAGGGAGACGATGAACAGACTCAAGAAGTATTTGACACTGGTACCGGTGCTTGCACTGCTCGCTACGGCGTGCGGTGGAGATGACAGCTCGAGCGACGGCACTCAAGTCGTCGAGAACAGCGCGGCCGCAGAAGCGACCGTGGCTGACGACACCGCTGCAGAAGGAACCGCTGCCGAAGAAGTCGACCAGACCCAGGCCGGCGACCTCACATTCCACATGATCACCCACTCGGACGATGGTCCGTTCTGGTCGGTGGTCAAGCGTGGCGCCGAGGCGGCAGCAGCCGACGTCGGCGTCACCTTGGTGTGGAACCCCGGCAACAACGACCCGCAGCAGATGGTGACCGATATCGAGGCAGCCATCGCCTCGGGCAGCGACGGCATCGCCGCATCCTTGCCGGATCCCGATGCTCTCACCGGTCCGTTGAAGCGTGCCGTCGAAGCGGGAATCCCTGTCTACACGTTGAACTCCGGTGTGGACTTCTACAAGGAAATCGGTGCGACCAGTCACATCGGTCAGACAGAGACCGTCGCCGGCAACGGTGCCGGCGAGCGCTTCAATGCAGCGGGGGCGACCCATGTGCTCTGTGCATTCCAGGAAGAGTCCAACGTCGGCCTGAGTGAGCGCTGCGCAGGCCTGGAAGAGACCTTCGAAGGGGAAGTCACCATCGCCTTCGGTGGCCTCGATGCCGACCAGACCGACCAGGAGAACACGATCAACGCAATCCTCGCCGAAGATGAGTCGATCGATGCCGTGCTCGGCACCGGTCCGGTCATCGCAGTGTCGGCCCTGCGTGCATCGCAGGCAGTCGGCCGCAACGCGATCATCGGTGGCTTCGACATCACCCCCGAGATCATCGATGCGATCGAGGCCGGCGACATCGCCTTCACCGTCGATCAGCAGCAGTACCTGCAGGGCTACCTGCCGATCATCCTGATGTATCTCGAGGCCACCAATCAGAACACCGCAGGTGGTGGTTTGCCGATCCTCACCGGCCCAGGCTTCGTGACGCCGGAGAACGCCGCAGAGGTCAAGGCCCTCGTGGCCGCTGGCACGCGCTAGTCATCAACACTCCGATCACTCAGGTTCGGGGTCGGGCTTGCCGACCCCGGACCTGAGCGGTCATTCGTCAGTCGTTCAACGAGTCCTTGGGGGGACCCACACCATGACATCAGTCGCCAACGAAGGCACGACGGCGAAGATCGACGATGAGCGTCTGGCGTTCCGTGGGATCGGGCAACGATTGTTGGTCAGACCAGAGATTGTCGGCGTGATGACAGCAGGTGTCCTTTACCTGTTCTTCTGGGCAGTCACCCGGCCCTTCGGCAATGCCGGAGGCGCGGCGACGGTTCTCGATCTCTCGGCAGCGCCGCTCGGGATCATGGCTGTTGCCGTCGCGATGTTGATGATCGGCGGCGAGTTCGACCTCTCCGCCGGGGCGATGACGGGTGCGATGGCGATCGTCATCGTTCTGCTCGTCAAAGAGACCGGCGAGCTCGGTGGCGCCGGATTGAGCTACTGGTTCGCGATCCCGATCTCGCTGGCTGTCGCTCTGGGCATTGGATGGCTGAACGGCCGGATGGTGGAGAAGACCGCGCTGCCGAGTTTCATCGTGACGCTCGCGACGTTCTTCGTGCTCCGCGGCGTCAAGCTCGCTGGTTCCAAGATCATGGTCGATCAGATCCAGGTCGGTCGCGCCGACGAGGGTGCCCACTACGAGTTCTGGCGCAAGATCTTCGGTGCGGTTTGGGAACGACAGGACCACGTCTGGGAGGCACGCGACGGCGTCTACACAGTGCTCGCGGTGCTCGGAGGATTGCTCGTCCTCTTCGGTCTGTTCGAGTTCTCCTTTCGTCGGGCTACGGCACCACGACGGAGCGGCTTGACAACCCTCGTCGCGGGGCTCGTCGGCATCGTCGGCGGCATCCTCCTCGCCCACGGTCTCGACGGGTCGGATTGGCTGGTCCTGGCGGTACTCGCAGTCTCCGGGTTGGTCGCTACCTACGGATTGTGCACCTGGCGGTACGAACCGCTCCGCGAGCGGGGCGCACTCATGTTTCGTCGGCCGGTGATGAGCGCCCTCGGTGCCGGCATCGGCTTGATCATCGTCGGCGTGATCGTGGCACTTGTGCTCGATCCGTACGACGGCACCGACATGATTCCCTTCGTGACCGAACAAGGCGTTCGGGCGATCGTGTTCATGGTCGCGATGATCGCTGCGGTGGTCTTGCTCTGCATCGGAACCTATCGCGCTCGTGAGGCATCGCCGATGACCAAGGCCGGGGCGTTGTGCATACTCAGCGCGGCCACCATTGGACTCGCATTGTTCGTCCAGGCCGAGTCGGAGAGCGCGAAGTTCCGTACCCAACTCTTCGGTGTGATGTGCGTGTTCGCACTGATCTTCCTCGCCTGGGCGGCGGCCTCGGTCGTCGCTGAACTACGACGATTCGAGGACGTCTCAGCCGATCGGCTGGCGCGCCGGGCGACCTTGATCGGCACGCTGTCGATCGTCGTTGGAATGACGATCAAGCTGCTGTTCGCGGTCCAAGCCGAGATCGACGCCGGAGCAAGCTCACGGTTGGCATTGTTCAGCATTCGAACCATCTGGATGCTCGTGTTCGCTGCTGTGATGACCTTCGTACTGCGAAAAACACCCTTCGGTGGTTGGACCTTTGCCGTCGGTGGAAACGTGCAGGCCGCAAGGCAGGTCGGTGTGCCCGCCGAGCGCACCAAACGGCAACTCTTCATGCTCGTCGCGTTCGCAGCGTGGCTGGTCGGAATGTTGCTGACGTTTCGCCTCAACACAATTCAAGCAGGAACTGGCAACGGCGAAGAGTTCGAGTACATCATCGCTGCAGTCGTCGGCGGAACACTCTTGACCGGCGGATACGGCTCGGCGATCGGGGCTGTCATCGGAGCATTCATCATGGCAATGTCACAGCAGGGTCCGTCGTATGCAGGTTGGAACACCGACTGGAGATTCGTCTTCCTCGGCGTCATCCTGCTCGGGTCGGCGTATGCAAACGGGTATGTACGGAAACGAGCGGAGGCAGCACGATGACTTCACTCCTCGAGCTTGAGGACATCGGGAAGTACTACGGCAACATCGTTGCCCTCAAAGGTGTCACGACGACGGTCGAGTCGAGCGCCGTCACCTGTGTTCTCGGCGACAATGGCGCAGGCAAGTCGACCTTCATCAAGATCCTGGCTGGCGTGCACCAACACGACACCGGCTTCGCCTCGTTCGAAGGACAAGAGATTCGCTTCAAGTCTCCGCGCGAGTCGTTGGACCTCGGTATCGCGACCGTTTATCAAGACCTCGCGATGATCCCCCTGATGTCGGTCTGGCGCAACTTCTGGCTCGGCTCCGAGCCGAGAGCCGGGCGTTGGCCGTTCGTGCGGATCGACGAAAAGAAGGCCAAGGCGACTGCCAAGGACGAGCTCCAGAAGATGGGCATCGACATCCGTGACGTCGAGCAACCGGTCGGCACCCTGTCGGGCGGCGAACGCCAGTCGGTGGCCATCGCCCGTGCCGTGTACTTCGGTGCGAAGATGCTGATCCTCGACGAGCCGACCTCAGCGCTCGGCGTCAGGCAGTCCGGCGTCGTCCTGCGATACATCGTCGCGGCCCGCGACCGTGGTCTCGGAGTGATCTTCATCACCCACAACCC
>JAYSLK010000018.1:0-3730 GCA_043725585.1 Actinomycetota bacterium | reverse complement strand
CGATCGCAATCGTCGATCATGCCGGTGAAGCAGTCGTTGATCACTGCGGTCAATTCCTCGGCGCCTTCTCGACCTTTCTCGGCAAGTCGCTCCGACAGCGCAGTGAAGCCGGAGATGTCGGCCGAGACCAGCGAGCCGGGACGCGACTGATGGGCGAGCCCTTCGGGCCAGGTGAGCACCAGCCTCGGCACGTACGGCAACAGCGGATCGAGTTCAGACGTACCCAGCGAACGTTCTCCCATCGTCGAGCCCAGCATGACGGCAGCGCGTTACAGCCGCGCGTCAGCGGGAAGTCCCGCTGCCCCGCCGATGTCCTCGAGCGCGGATCGCAGCACGGGGATCAGCTGATCGTCACCCAGCACCTGGCCCCTCAGCTGACGCTCGGCGACATCGCGGACCACCGTGGCCAGGTACTGCGCCGACATCGCGACGGCGAGCGTGGCCACCACATCGTCGGCAGCCGGATGTGCACATGTGGCGAGCAGACCGGCCGCGGTGACGACGGTGACGGCGTCGGCAGCGGCAAGGCTGGCGTCGAACGCGGGCAGGACATCGAGGAGGTGTCGGGCTGCCTGGGCCGGCGACGTCTGGGTGAGGAACCTGCTCACGAAGGTCTCGATGATGCGATCCCAGTACGCAGGGATCGGTTCCGGGTCGGCGAGCGCCTGGTGCAGCGACGTGACCGAGGCGGCAGGATCCGTCTCGACCAGCACCCACGAATGGGCGACCCGCGCCAGCTTGCGGATCGCCGCGACATCACAGGATCGGGCGAGCTCACCCACTCGATGGAGCCACTCGTCGACGAGCAACCCACGCAATTCGGTGGAACATGCACCGTAGACGGTCAACGCCAAGGAGAGGTTCCGTCCGCCCGCGACGATCCTGGGTTCGTCGATGGCGGCGACGCGGATGGCCGTGGCTGCGTTCATCTGGCCGTCGCCGAGCAGGGTCGCCGAGCGGATCGTGGCCGAGATCCCGGATGTGTCGTCCACCATCAACTCGTCGAAGCGATCACATGCATCGGCGAGTGCGACCAGGTCGAGACTCATCCACGCTCTCCCCCATCGGGCGTAGGCGATTCCAGCGAGCGCCGCACGCTGGTCCGGCCTGCCCGTCGACGACCTCAACACCTGCTCGAGGTCATCGAGGTGGTCCAAGAGATCGGGTCGACCCCACAGGAACATCCCCATCGGTGCACCGCACAGACGACCGGAGAGCACGATGTCGGCCGAACCGATCGCGAACCTGATCGCGTCACGCCAGTTGTCGACCTCGCGCTCGAGTCGCAACGACCGATGATGGGCGTCGGTGGTCATCCAGCCGTCCAGCGGTACATCCGAGACCGAGGCGATCCACTCGGCGTGAGCTGCCGACGCAGCCGAGCGCTCACCAGCACTGTCGAGCTGCTCCAAGGCGTACGCGCGGAGTGTGTCGAGCAGTCGGAATCGGCTGCCGATGACCGCCGGCTCAGCCACCACCATGCTTCGCTGGACGAGCGTCGCCAGGGTCGACAGCACCGGCTCGCCGGCCAGACCGACCGACGTCAACACCTGACGCGCCGCATCGATCTCGAACCCCCCGGAGAACACGCCGAGGGTGCGAAAGACCGCGCGCTCGTGTGGCGTGAGCAGGCGATCCGACCATTCGACGACTGAGCGAAGCGTCTGATGTCGGTCCTTCCGACGACGCCGGCCGCCCGAGAGCAGCGCGAACCGGTCGTCGAGGCCGTCGATGATCGCACGAAGTCCCAGCGCAGCAACCCGCGGCGCCGCCAGTTCGATCGCGAGCGGATTGCCGTCGAGCCGTCGACAGATGCTCTCCACCTCGTCGCGCTGGTCGGGCCGGAGCACGGCCCCCGACGCCTCGGCTCGGGCGAAGAACAGATCCGCGGCATCTCCTGTCGGGTCGAGTGGCAGGACGCGCTTCACATGTTCGCCCTGCACGCCAAGGGGTTCACGGCTGGTCGCGAGCACGACGAGTCCGGCACAGGTGCTGATCAACGCGTCGACCGTCTCTGCGATGGCATCCAGGACGTGTTCACAGTTGTCGAGCACCAGCACGGCCTGCCTCTCGCCGATGAACGCCTCGAGACCCTCGTGGCCGTTCACCAACGGGGCACCCAGTTGCGCGGCGATGGTGCCGACGATGGCGTCGGGGTCGTTCACCGATGCCAACTCGACGAACCAGACCGGTCGGTCGTCGTTCATGAGCTGCTTGCTCACGTGTGCTGCCAGCCGCGTCTTTCCGACTCCTCCCTCACCCACCAAGGTGACCAACGGCGCCGAACGCAACGCACCGAGCGCGTCGAGCATCTCGTTCCTGCGGCCGACGAACGACGAGCGGTACAGCGGCACGTTGCTCACCGATCGATCCGCCTGGAGGCTGACCGCGGAGCTGTCGACGGGCACGGTGGCCGAGGTGCTGACCCGTCGTCCGGGGGTCGGCCACTGTGGGTCGAGCGAGAAGTTCGTGTCGTCCGCGACCCACTGCTCAAGACGTCGGACGGGGGCGGAAGGCGTGGTGCCGAGGTGCTCGGCGAGGTGCCCCCGGTAGCGCTGAAAGCTGCGCAGCGCCTCGGCCTGACGACCCTCGGCAGCAAGCGCCACCATCAACAGACCTTGGGCCCGGTCGCGCAGCGGGTTGTCGGCCACATGCATGGTCAGCTCTGCGACGGCCTCGCCGAGACGACCGTCGCGGATGAGTTCGGCGGCGCGCCCCTCGATCGCCACGCAACGCAGTTCGACGGTACGAGCGACAGCGGACTCGGCCCACACCTCGTCGGCGAACTCGTCGATCGCCGGACCTCTCCACAGGCTCAGCGCACGATCGAACGCCTCGGTACCGACGCCGTCGACGGCGTCGGCCACCAGCCCAGCGAACATCGCGAGATCGGTCGTGAGATCGATCCGGTAACCGAGGGCGTCGCTGCGCAGCACGTCGTCGCCGACGAGGCGCCTCACTCGCGAGATCGTCGCCCGCAACGCGCCCGGCTTGATGTCGAGGCGGTCGCACAGCTGGGCGGCACGCAAGGTGACCCCGGGCTGCAGTGCGAGCACGGCGACCAGCCGGCGCTGGCTCGCGCTCGGGAGCGCGATGACGGCGGTCGATTCCATGGCGAAGCAGATCGGACCGAGCAGCCGCACGTGCGTGACCGGGTTCGTCAACGCCGCTGCCTCGGCGCCTGGTCTGCCATTCGTGCAATGTATTCCGAGTGAACTGGTTTGTGGTCGGCTTGCCGACACCTTGACATCAGCCCCTGCTGCGGGATCACCGGCTCGAGCGGCGGTGATGGTCGCGCCGAATGCCCCCTCGCGCCGGCGCGCGACGCCAGAGGGGCGCCGTTCGTGTCACCAGATCACCGCGCGTCGTGTTGGCCGATGTCGTGCAGGATTCGGCACCTACGATGTCAATTGATCGAAGGAGGTTCCCGTGGGGATCAGCCAGCAGTTCCATGGCCGCATCGGGCGTACGGTTGCCGAGTCGGAGCCGATCTTCGAGGTCGCACCGCATCCGGGTGACGACGCGCCGAACGTGATCATCGTGTTGCTCGACGACACCGGGTTTGCGCAGCTCGGGTGTTTCGGTTCCGACATCGACACACCGAACATCGATGCGCTCGCGGCCAACGGGTTGCAGTTCACCAACTTCCACGTCACGCCGTTGTGCTCACCCACTCGCGCCGCCCTCCTCACCGGGCGCGCCAATCACGCGGTCGGCATGCGCTCGGTGA
>JAYSLK010000017.1:0-3745 GCA_043725585.1 Actinomycetota bacterium | reverse complement strand
ACGCCTACCCACGATTCAGCGAATGCGAAGGTGACGTTCGCCCTGCCGGCTGCTGAGGTAGCCGGCAGCGTGTCGGTGCTGGGCGACTTCAACGGATGGAATCCTCTTGCCCACCCGCTCAAGAAGCGCAGCAACGGCACCCGCAGCGTCAGCGTGGAACTGCCGGCGGGTGAGTACCGCTTCAAGTACTTGGCTGAGGACGGCAGCTGGTTCTGCGATCCGAACCTCGATGATGTCGAGTGGAACGAGCACCACGTGGCGAACTCGGTTCTACGGGTCTGACTGTCTTTCGAGGCCGCAGAGCTCGAGCGAGGTGTCAGAACTCGACGCCGAGGCGGCCGAGTTCGAGATGCACCACGGCGTCGACATCGGCGCCGGTGAGGATCGTCACCATCGGCCGACCGGCCCACGGGTCGGGCCCGTGTTCGGATGGCTTCGTACGCGCCCACGTCTTGCCCCGGCCCACTCCGTGCCCGGTGTCGACGCGGATGGCATGGCGAACCGAGGCGAACCGCTCGGGTGTCAGCAGGTAGCTGATCGTGGTCGAGTCGTGCACGTGGATGCCGTCGAGACCCGACCGCTCGAGGGCGAACCGTCGGTAGTGCGGCAGGATCGCATGGAGGTGCTGCGCTCGGGGTGTGTGCACCGACCCGATCAGATCGAGCTGTGCCCCGCTCATCACGATCTGCTCGGTCACATCGAGGCCCGCCATCACGACCGGGCACGTCGCCCCGAAGACCACATCCGCTGCTTCGGGGTCGTTGATGATGTTGGCTTCGGCGGCCGGCGAGGCGTTGCCTGCGCAGAACGCATTGCCGCCCATCAGGACGATGCCTGCCAGGTTCAGGGCCAGGACTGGTTCGGCCTGGAGGGCACGCGCGATGTTGGTGAGCGGGCCGATCGGCACCAGCGTGATCTCGCCCGGAGATCGCATCACCGTGTCGATGATCAGCTCGACCGCGCTCTCGGCGACAGCGGTGGTGGTCGGCGGGTCGAGCGGTGCATCACCCTGGCCGTTCTCGCCGTGCACGAAGTCGGCGGGTCCACGGAACGACATCGCCAGAGGCCCATGTGCGCCTTCGGCCACCGGGATGTCGGTTCGTCCGGCGATCTCGAGCAATCGCAGTGCGTTCTCGGTGCACGAGGTCGTGTAGGCGTTGCCGAACACCGTGGTGAGGGCGACGACCTCGAGTTCCGGCGATGCCAGGGCGAAGAAGATCGCCATTGCGTCGTCGATGCCGGGATCCGTGTCGATGATGATGCGCCGAGCCATGCCGGGCCGACCGTACCTGGCGGCGGGGATCGCTCGGGTCAATCGCTGTTGCGCCAGGCGGCCGGGTCGAGTCCCAGCTTCTCGAACCGGTTCACGATCCAAACAGGGATCTCCATCGGCTCGTTGTTCCTGATCGCTGCGACCTGGTCGCCATCTTCTGCCCAGATGTGGCAGGTGTTGAGGTTCATCATCAGGCCGCGCTGGCGCGCCTCGGGTGAGCCGAACGCACCGGCGCCGTCACCGCTGTCGCGAGCCTGGGCCACGCGGAACGACCACATCGACTGCACCGCCACCGGCGCCATCGCCTGCAGCAGCGCCGTGGTGTGCGTGCATCCCCGTGGCCCTCCGAACAGCTCACGCACCTTGTGGGTGAAGCCGCGAGCTATCGAGAGACCGATCAGGTGCTGGTAGTGATCCTGGATCGTCGGGCACGCTGCGTGAGGGTGGATGTCGAGAACGGCTCTGGCATCGATGATCTCGAGCGATGGAACCGAGATGTGCATGTCGACGATCATGTGGTGCACCGTCAGCGGCTCAGGATCGGTGGGCACGTACAGGCCAGGCGGCTTCTGGTCGCGGACCGATCCACGAAGCACGAGCGTGTCGAGGCCCTTCCGATACGCCCGAACGACGTAGGCGCGTTCGTGGATGAGTTGGTCGGCGGGGTCGACGCCGGGGGGGTGTGGGGCGATGTCGTCGAAGACCTCGGCCCGAGGCTCGAATGCCATCAGCAGAACTCCTCGAGCAGCTCATCGACGTGGTGATCGATGCCGGCGATGATCGGCCGGAGGAACAGTTGCTCGAGCAGGTCGGCGCCGCGCTCGTTGCCGCCCTGGAGATCGCTGACGATCACCGAGGCCGTGCACACCTGCAACAGGCTCATCCGGAAGTCGTGCCAGCACTGGTCAAGCGGGTAGTTCGCCACGCCGAGATCGGTGACGGTGCGGTGATACTGCTCGATCAGCTCGGCCTCGCATCCTCGGCGTACGTCTGCGGTCATCGAGCCGGCGAGGAGGTTGGCGACGTCCCAGGGTCCGAAGTGCTTGGTGCACAACTGGAAGTCGAGCATCGTGACCGCATCGGGCCCGGCGGATCCACCGAACAGGTAGTTCTCGGCGCGGCAGTCGGTGTGGGTGAACGTGAGGTGTGGCTGCGCCGACACGTGGTTCAGCATGTCGACGTAGTGATGGCACGCCCGTTCGATCGCGGCCATCATGGACGGCCCGATGCGTTCACCGAATCGGTCGGCGAACGCGGGCAGGCGCTCGAGCGCCATGCCCTGGCCCGCCTGGTAGAGGGGGTTGTTCATCGGCGGCAACCAGGCCATCTCGGCCAACGTGGGGCTGTCCCAGAAGGGGGCGTGGAGCCGAGCGACCAGATCGATGATCTTCGCTGCATCGCCAGGTGTGATGCCGGCGAGCTGGTCGGGGCAGCGGGCGCCGCTGATGTCTTCGATCAACAGGACGAACGGAAGGCCGCCATCGCCGCAATCCGCGTGGTACGGGTGGGGGACCCGTATCGCCAGCTGGGTGGCGATTTCGCGGTAGAAGTTCACCTCTCGCTCGTAGAAGCCCATCATCTTGCTGATGAACTGGTTCTCCGGCGACGGCGACTGGCACTTGGCGACGATCGTTGCCGGACCACTGTGACCAGCGGCGTAGGTGAGCCGCAGTCGGGCCAGCTCGCCGAGGATGCCGACGCCCTCGCCGAAGCGTTCGGCGTGTACCTCGGTGATCGTGCCGAGGCGCCCGTCGAGCACCTCGTTCATCCAGTCGACAGTGATCTCTGCCACCTGTGCCGGCACGCTGCTCATGGCGAGCGAACGTAGTCGGCCGAGCGCTGAGGCGTCGGACTCAGGCGTCGGGCTCTGGCGTCGGGCTCTGGCGTCGGGCTCAGGCGTCGGCTTGGGCGTCGGCTTGGGCGAGCGCCTCGGTGAGCGTGTTCCAGGCCAGCACCGCGCACTTGATGCGCACCGGGAACTTCACGACGCCCTGCAGTGCTTCGAGGTCGCCGAGCTTCACGTCGGCCGCCACCGACTCGTCGAGCTCTTCGAGCGACATCATCGAACGGAACTTGTGCACGAGCGCGCGGACGTCGGCGACGCTCTTGCCCTTCACGGACTGGCTCATCATCGACGCGGAGCTCTGCGAGATGCTGCACCCCTGCCCGCCCACCTTGATGTCGGTCACGATGCCGTCGCGGACCTCGAGGTACACGTCGATCTCGTCGCCGCACAATGGGTTGTGGCCCACGGCATGCGAGGCCGGCGGGGCAAGTTCGCCGCGGTTGCGGGGGGTGCGGTAGTGGTCGAGGATGATCTCTCGGTAGAGGTCGTCAAGGCCGGGCATGGGAGGACCCTTTCGTTCGAGTCATGGGTCAGAACCCGAAGATATCGGTTGCGCTGTCGAGGGCGTCCGCCAGCACGTCGACCTCGGATTCGTCGTTGTAGAGGTAGAAGCTGGCGCGGGCGGT
>JAYSLK010000016.1:0-4960 GCA_043725585.1 Actinomycetota bacterium | reverse complement strand
CGGCGATCGCCCCCGCGGCTTGCACTGTCACGAACGACGGATCACCCGCACCGATCCCGATCAACAGCAGTCGTCGGATCGGCGTCCGAGAACTGGACGGGGGGGAAGCAGCCACCCGTTCGAAGCTACCCGAAGCCTGAGGTTCTGGCCATCCCCTGTCGCGTTGACCGTTACCGCCGAGCGCCCGGATAGCAGCCCAGCACGTGCCGAGCCGTGACAATTTCGGGTGGCGGCCCTGCGGAGTGCCGTCGTGCCGTGGGTAGGCGGTTGGTCGTGATGACTTCCAAGTCTCGCGTGGCGAGCCAGGCTGGATCTACGACGCAGTGGTTGGGGCGCGGAGAGGAAGGGGCTCCTGATTGGTGGCTGATGGTGTTGGGGCTTGCGGCCAGGTCCAGGCGACGTAGACGATGATTGCGAGTAGCGCCACTTCGATGGTGCTGGCGAGGACGTAGTAGTTCCATTCGCCGATGGCGGCGGCGACGATGGTCAGCCCGTACAGGATGCTGAGCGTGATGTTGGCGATTCTGGCGAGCCGTGGCCGCATGACGAGCGACAAGAACACCATGAGGCTGGGAAGGACGACGTAGATGGTGGTCCCGAGGAGAAACGACTGGTTGATGGTGAACCCTCCGATTTCGCCTGCCTCAATCTTGGCTCGGTAGTCGGATCGGTAGAAGCCGAAGATGTCTACGTAGGCAAACACGAACATGATCGAGGTCCACAGCGCTGAGATCTTGATTCTCGCGTTGATCGGAAGGGCTTCGAGTGTCGAGTTGGTAGGCATATGTCGAGCGTATCCAGCGCTAGTGAGATAACGCCACGGTCAGTAGCGTTATGGGGGGATCTAGTTCTCCGAAAGCATCATCGGACTAAACTATTCTGTTACGGTTCGTATCGTTATGGCCCGAACCCCGAGCATGAGCGCCAGGGCCCGCCTGCTGCAGGCCACCGCCGAGATCCTCATTGAAGGCGGGATCGATGCAGTGTCGGTCGAGGCGGTAGCGCGCCGTTCGGGTGTGGCCAAGACCACCCTTTATCGACACTTCGGCCGGGTCGATGCGCTGATCTTCGCGGCCGCTGCGGCGAGCGTGATCAGTGCTGAGGGGCCAGACACCGGGTCGCTGAGTGGTGATCTCCGTGCGATTCAGCGGCACTACCTCGACGTCGCCAGCTCGAGCGCCAGCCGGGAAGTGTTTGCGTGGATGCTCACCCAAGCAATGCACAGTTCCGAGGCTGCCGCCTTGTTCAGATCGGCACGGATCCAACCGCGTGGTCCAACGGTGATTGCGCTGCAACGAGCAATCGCCCGCGGCGAGTTACCGCCGACCATCAATATCGAAATGGCGGTACATGTGATCCAAGGGCCTCTCATCTCCAAACGCATCGTCGACAACTCAGACCTGACCGACGACGAGTTTGACACGTTGCTCGAAATGACGGTACGAATGCTCGTCGGCGACGGGGTCGGTGCTGGCCGAGACCGATCGACGTAGTTGCTCGGCTGCAGGCGCCTTTGGGCCCGTGGCGCTCTTCAGTCTGCGATCTGGTCTGGCCGCGCTTGGTGCCGTGAAGTTGGGGGTCGAACGAGTTGTTCAGGGCGTGTTGGCTGTGAGCACTTCGATCACCTGGCGGAGGTAGCTGGTGCTGTGCATCGTCGTGGGTTGATCGCCGGTTAGCGATCGGCGCACTTGGAGGTGTCCAACGTAGGTGCTGTATGCGATGCAGGCCCGTGCGGCGGCCCGCGCAGGGGACAGGCCGAGTTTGCGGTAGATCTCCTCGAGGAAGGCGACGCGGGCGGCGGTGACCCGACGTACCGCCGGACCGACGACCGGATCATCGATCCGAGCCATCAGCGCTGCGTCGGCTGGGCCGTCGACGAGGTCGCCGAACGCTGTTGCGAACAGCGCCCGAAGTTGTGCCTTGGGGTCACGCAACGGTCGCAATTGATCGATGATGTCCTGTGTGCCGAGTTGCTCCCACAGGTCGAGAGCGCTGACGACGAGGGCGCTCCGGTCGGCGAAGTGCCAGTAGAAACTTCCCTTGGTCACCCCCAGGCGACGAGCCAGTCCTTCCACCGTTACCTGTTCAACGCCTCCATCGGCGATGGCGTCGAGGGCAGCCCGCGACCAGTCCGCAGCGCTCAGGTTGGTGGCGCGCTTCATTTGGGGAGACTTGCTGGATGCCATGAACGTACGGTACCGTACGGACATGACCATACGGTGGCGTACTGACACTCTGAACAAACAGCAAGCGGCTGGCGCGTTCGCGACGGTCGGACTGGCAGGCGCCGCCGCCCTTCACGCACTGTGGGCGAGCGGTTCCTCATGGCCAGCGGCGAGCTTCGACGAACTCGCCGACGCTGTCGTTGGCCAGCGTCCCTTCCCAAGCCGGGGAGCAACATGGACGGTGACAGCACTGCTCGCAACGGCCACGGCGACGACTTCCATCCGCTCAGGACTGGTGCCCTTCCCCGGCGGCCACAACACCAGGCTCGTGCGGTTCGGCGCCGGGGCGGTGGCTGGCACTTTGTTCGCTCGCGGCGTGATCGGCGCAGCGTTATCATCGCTCGGCGTTGGTGGTTCGACGCGTGCGTTCCGCCGATGGAACCTCGCCGTGTACTCGCCGCTGTGTCTGGCGCTGGGTGCGGCCGCAACGATTGCATCGCGGTCACGAGCGTCGACATGACAGGCTTTGTGCGCCGGGTCGTCGAGCTCTGGCCCCGGCGGGCTCCGGGTCTCCCCCGGGCCAACGAGCCCTGGCGGCGAAGTCGTCGCACTCCGCCGGTTGTCCCCGTTCGCAGCCAACGTCGACAGATCCCGTTTTGAGACGGTCCGGCGAAGCGTCGATCTGGCGGCACCTGCCGCTATTGGTTGGGAGGTCGTGTCGGATCACGAACTGTATGGTCGACTTGCACCGAACCTGAGCGCCGTCCACGTGCTGTCCGACTCCGACTCCGACCGCGGGCAGCGTCGTTGCGTAGCTCGATCCGGCGAATCGTGGACCGAGTCGTGCGATGTGTTCCCCGACGACCGCCGCTACGAGGTGAACGTCGATACCAGCGACTACCCGTACCCGCTCGCATCGATGGCGGCCGTCTTCCGAGTCGACGAGATCGACGAGCAGCACTGCCGAGCGTCCGCAGTGTTTCGCTATGAACGGCGGCCCACGGTACGCGGTGCGCTCCTCGCCGCTGGGATGCCAACAGCGTTCGCGGTCATCATGCGGCGAATCGCCAACGGTTGGGCCATCGAAGCCCAAACTCGGGCGGCGCGCCCCACCTCACGGACCCTGTCATGAGCCGGGCAGGAGTGATTCAGCGGTGCGCGGACGCGTGGCAGCGCTCAGATCTGGCGACGATGTTCGCCATCTACGACTCTGACCTGGTCGTGCACTACGGCGGGACCTCGCCGTTCGCCGGCGACCATCACGGTCGAGACGCCCTCCTCTCGTTGCTGGCCGAAACCGCCCGTCGCTGCGGCCGCACGCTCGTCAGTGTTGACGCCGTCTATGACCTCGGCAGGCACGGCGCGATCTTCGTGAGCGAGGCATTTGAGATCGCCGGCGAACGCGTGACGGTCGATCGCTGCCTGCGGTACCGGGTGGATGGTGACCTGATCGTTGAGGTCTGGCTGTACGACCATCGACAGCACCTCGTCGATCGAGCTTGGAGCCAACCATGAATGACACGATGCACATCGGCGTGATGATGCACTTCACCGACCACACCGCAACCCCGGCCGACATCGCGGTCGCTGCCGAGGAACGCGGCTTCGAGTCAATGTTCGTCACCGAACACACCCACATCCCACCACGCGATTTCATCGCGTGGTGGGGCGGGAAGGCAATGCCTGAGGAGTACCAGCGGCTCCACGATCCCGTCGTTGCATTGGCGGCGGCGGCTGGAGTCACGACCAGAATCAAGCTCGGCACCGGCGTCCTCGTCCTCGCCCAGCGAGAGCCACTCGCCACGGCCAAACAATTGGCGTCACTCGATCAGCTCAGCGGCGGCAGGCTCATCTGTGGCGTCGGGTACGGGTGGCAAGCCGACGAACTCGCCGACCACGGCATCGCTTGGGCCGACCGCAAACCCGCGCTCCGCGAGCACATCCAAGCCGTCCGGACACTGTGGACTGATGACGAAGCCGCCCACCACGGGCAACGAGTCCAGTTCGGGCCGTGCTGGTCCTATCCCAAACCGATCCAACGACCGGGACCGCCGGCACTGCTCGGAGCGGTCGGGCACGACCGTGCTCTGCGCGACGTTGTCGAGCACTGCGACGGCTGGATGCCGATCGAAAGAACCGAGCCGATCCCGCAACGCTGGCAACGACTCAACGAACTCGCCACCGAGGCGGGACGCGACCCCTCCGACCTCAACCTCAGCATCTACGGATCCTCCGGCGACCAAGCCACCCTCGACAGCCACCGAACCTCAGGGGCGCATCGAGTCGTCATCGGCCTCGCCAGCGGCGGTGGCATCGACGACATCAAACGCCAACTCGACAACCATCGCGCATCGATCGGACGCCACCAGTAGCGCCGGTTGTCGCCGCCGTCCTGATCGTCGCGGCTGTCCTCTTCGTCGCGTTCGAGATCTTCAGCGCGGGGATGATCCCGATCGAGGTTCGGATCGCATCCAGGGAACCCAGGGCGGTTCTGCCAGCCCTCATGCCAGCGCAGGGTAGATGCTCATTGGGAGCATCGCGGCTGAGTCCGGCGGTCGACGGGCCCTCAGATTGTTTCGACTGTGATGTGGTGTGCGTGGGCGGCGAGGGCTTCGATGTCGGCTGTGTCGGCTGTGTCGGCTGTGTCGCCGGTCAGGACCGTGCCGCCGGGTTCTGCGAGGGTGACGACGATCGCGTCGACTGCTGATCCGCGTCGTGCCTGTCGGCGGAGCTCGGCTGCGCGCCGAGCGGTTCGCGCGGTGACCAGGGTTTCGATGACGCAGGTCTTGAGGAAC
>JAYSLK010000015.1:0-2757 GCA_043725585.1 Actinomycetota bacterium | reverse complement strand
GCAGAACCAGGCGAGCATGGGCTCGGTCCGGGTAGCGCTGATCAACCAGGCGATCAACGTGCTGAACAGGATGATGCCGACAAGCCCCTCGAACATTGTATCAATGTAGCAGTACATTGGTACATAAACGATCATTCATCAGAAGCTTGATCCCCGAACGCGACGAAACCGGATGAGACCTCGGCGCCCTCGAGATCTCATCCGGTGTCGTCGGCGATGCCGAGCATGTGTCCATGAGACAGGGGGCTTGGTTGGTGGCCATGCGGCTCACTCGTACGAGCGGAAGATCACCTCTGCGACGCAACTCGGCTTGGCGGCGCCTTCGCATTCGAAGGTGAACCCGTAGGTGACCTGGACACCGCCCGCGATGTCCTCGACCGTCATCAGCGTGACGCCGAGGCGGAGCTTGGCGCCAACCGGAACAGGCGACATGAAGCGCACCTTGTTCGCGCCGTAGTTGACGCCCATGCGGAATCCGGTGGTCATCACGACCTGTGGCATCAGCACGGGTCCGAGTGAGAGGGTGAGGTACCCGTGGGCGATCGGGCCGCCGAACGGACTCTCGGCCTTCGATCGTTCGACGTCGATGTGGATCCACTGGTGGTCGCCCGTGGCGTCGGCGAACTGGTTCACCCGTTCTTGGGTGATCTCCATCCATTCGCTGTAGCCGAGGTGCTCCCCGACGAGAGCCTTGAGTTCTGCCGTGCCGTTGATGATGCGTGCTGCCATGGCGGAAGCTTGGCAGGTCGTCTTCGCCTACCGTGAAGCAGATGGATCTCGTACGAGCCTTGACCTACCCGCTTCGCGTCACGAAGCGGTCGGCGCGCCTGCTACGAAGTGTGCTCATGGGGGACTTTCTGAGCGCGTACGCACTGACTCAGGGGACCAAGCTCGCGGTGGTCGACGACCGCTCGGACGGCACGCTCCGCCAGATGACCTTCGCCGAACTGGAGTCGGCGTCGAACCGGCTGGCGAACGTGCTGCTCGACCTGGGCGTGCGACCCGGTGACTCGAAGGTTGTGTGGTGCGGGCAGAACTCGATCGGGCTCGTACGGATGGTGAATGCAGCGCGCAAGTTAGGGGTGACCGCTGTGCCGCTCAACTACCGCCTGAGCGACGAGGAGGCCGCCTACGTCACCGATCACAGCGACACGACGATCGTCTACGTCGATGCCGAGTTCGCTCCGATGTTCGACCGCATCCGCAGCGAACTGCCGAAGGTCGAGCACTACCTGGTCTTCGACGGGCCGACGCCATCGGGGATGATCGACGTCGATGCCTTGATGGCAGCAGCGTCCGACGCCGATCCCCAGGTGCCAGAGGGCACCGAGGCGGGGTCGACCATGATCTACACGAGCGGCACGACCGGCAAGCCCAAGGGTGCGCTGCGGAGGGGAACCTCGGGTGCCGCGCAAGCAGCCGCCATGATCGGCTACATCGGCTACACGCCGGACGACGTGTACATCCCGACCGGGCCCTTGTATCACTCGGGTCCCGGCGGGTTCATGGGGATCGCTCAGGCGCTCGGCCAGACCGTGGTTCTGCAGCGCAAGTTCAACGCCGAGGACTGGCTCCGTCTGGTCCAGAAGTACAAGGTCACGTCGACCTTCAGCGCCCCCACACCGATCCGGATGATCTGCAATCTTCCCGAGGACGTGAAGGCGAGCTACGACGTCAGCTCCATGAAGCGGATGATCGCCAACGCCGCACCGTGGAGCTTTGCGTTGAAGCAGATGTACCTCGCCTACTTCCCGGGCGACTCCCTGTTCGAGGTGTACGGCAGCACCGAGCTGGGCGTGAACTGCATCCTGCGCCCCGAGGACCAGCTGCGCAAGCCGGGATCGTGCGGCATGCCGGCGCCGATGGTGGAGGTGAAGTTGTTCGACGACGACGGCAACGAGGTCGACGGTGTCGGCCCCGACCACACCGGCGAGCTGTTCGTCAAGAGCCCGAGCGTGTTCGCCGACTACTACAAGCAGCACGACAAGTTCCTCGCCGACAGCAAGCACGGCTACCAGACCGTGGGCGACATCGCCTACCGCGACGACGAGGGCTACATCTACATCTGCGATCGCAAGAAGGACATGATCATCTCCGGTGGCATGAACATCTACCCGGCCGAGATCGAAGCTGCGCTCGAGCATCATCCCGATGTGCTCGAGGTGGCGGTGTTCGGAACACCGAGCGACGAATGGGGCGAGACCGTCCACGCCGTGGTGGTGGTGCGCGAGGGCGGCTCGTTGCACGGCGACGAGGTGATGGCGTTCGCCCGCGAGCACCTGGCCCACTACAAGGTTCCTCGTGCGGTGACCTTCATCGACGAACTCCCCAAGACCGGCAGCGGCAAGGTCCTGAAGCGCGAGCTGCGCGCCCCGTTCTGGGCCGGACGCGACAGCAAGGTGTAGGAACGATCTAGTAACCCAGTCGTGCGACGCGGTCGGGGCGGCGCTGCCAGTCCTTGTCGACCTTCACGAACAGCTCGATGTACACGCCTTCGGGCAGCTGCTTGCGAACGAGGGTGCCGACCTCTTTCAGCACGGCACCCTTCTTGCCGATGACCATGCCCTTCTGGCTGTCGCGCTCGACGATGATCTCGCAGCGGATGCGGGGCCACTCCCACTCGGTCACGCGTGTGGCGATCGAGTACGGCAGCTCGTCGCGAGTGACGGCGAGCAGCTGTTCGCGCACCAGCTCGGCCACCCACTCGGCCTCGGGGAGGTCGCGGACCGTGTCGTCGGGGAAGTACATGGGCCCCTC
>JAYSLK010000014.1:0-2796 GCA_043725585.1 Actinomycetota bacterium | reverse complement strand
GCCGACACCGATCCGCCCGTGTCGAGGGAGGTGCGCAACCGGCGCAACTCGGACTCCAGATCGTCGACCCGTCGCTCCAGCCGGGCCCACCGTTGGTCCTCGTCCACGAAGTCAGCATCCCACAGCCGATCGCCACGTCCGGGGCATGGAACGCCACGCCCCGACCGACGGGTCCTGTGACCTAACGTGGTCACCTCATGCGTCTGGTCATTGCTCGGTGTTCGGTCGACTACTCCGGTCGGCTCACGGCCCACCTTCCCGAAGCGGTTCGACTCATCATGGTGAAGAACGACGGCTGCGTGGCGATCCACGCCGACGGCGGGGCGTACAAGCCGCTCAACTGGATGAACGCTCCCAACACCATCGTCGATCACGGCCAGCACTGGACCGTCACGAACCCCAAGGGCGAGACGCTCACCATCAACCTGCTCGAGGTGATCAGCGACCTCGCCCACGAGTTCGGCGACGACCCCGGTCTGCAGAAGGACGGTGTGGAGGCCCACCTGCAGGAGTTGCTCGCCGCATCGCCGCACGCGATCGAGGACGGGCTCACCCTGGTGCGCCGCGAGTACCCGACAGCGATCGGCCCGATCGACCTCGTGTGTCGGGACACGGGCGGACAGGTGGTGGCGATCGAGGTGAAACGACGCGGTGACATCGACGGGGTCGAGCAGCTGGCTCGTTACATCGAGCGACTCCACCTCGACTCGTCGCTCGGTGCGGTGCGCGGCGTGTTCGTCGCCCAGGTGGTGAAGCCGCAGGCGCGGGTGCTGGCCGAGGCTCGGGGATTCCGCGTCGTGGAGGTCGACTACGACGAGCTGCGTGGCATGCGGCCCGACGAGCTTCGCCTGTTCTGAGTCGCACAGCGGTCAGAATGGCCCAATGCAGTACGTGACCGGGGTGGTGCAGCGATACAGCTGGGGCGACCCGTCGTTCATCCCGTCGCTGCTCGACGTGGCCGACGATGGCGCCCCGTGGGCCGAGCTGTGGCTCGGCACCCATCCGGGTGGCCCCGCCTCGCTGGACGACGGGACAGCGCTGAGCGCTGTCGCGGGCGAGCTGCCCTACCTGTTGAAGGTGCTCGCTGCGGGCGAGGCGCTCTCGCTGCAGACCCACCCGAGTCGCTCCCAAGCCGAAGCAGGGTTCGCTCGCGAGGAAGCGGCGGGCATCCCCCGCAACGCAGCGAACCGCATCTACCGCGATGCGCATCCCAAGCCGGAGCTGATCTGTGCGCTCACGCCATTCGACGCGCTGTGCGGCTTCCGCCCCATCGTGTCGTCGGCTGCACTGCTCGACGGGCTCGGCCTGACCGCTCTTGCTGCGCGACTCCGCGCGCACGGCTTGAATGCGATGGTTCGCGCCCTGTACCGAGGCGAGGTCGAGCTCGAGCCGATCGTCGAGACCTGTCGGGCGCACGTGCACCCAGAGGCTCGCCTCGTGTCGCACCTGGCCGACCAGTACCCGAACGACCCGAGCGTGGCGGTGACGTTGTTGATGCATCGGGTGCACCTCGCTCCCGGCGAGGCGATCTTCCTCGGGCCCGGGAACCTCCACGCGTACCTGTCGGGGGCCGGCATCGAGATCATGAGCGCCAGCGACAACGTGGTGCGCGGTGGCCTGACCGTCAAGCACGTCGACGTCGACGAGCTGCTCGATGTGCTCGACATCCGCGCGATCGCCGACCCTCGCATCGTTCCTGTCGAGATGACACCCGGATGCTGGTGCTACGACACCCCCGCCACGCCGTTCCGCCTGTGGCGCTGCGAGGTCGCCGGCAGGTTCCGCATCACGGCCACCGGTCGCGAACTGGTGATCTGCACCGATGGCGCCAGCGACCTCATCGACCGTGGTCAGACCGTCATCCTGCTCCCCGGCGAGACGCTCGAGCTGGCCGGCATCGCCACGCTGTTCCGGGTGGAAGAGATGCCGACCGGCGATCCACCCGCGCGCTGATCACAGCATGATCGCCGCGTCGAGCGCCAGGTCCAGCAGCCGTTCGCGGGCACTCTCCTGGCCCTGCCAGTCGCGTTGATCCCACTCCGCTGCGCTCACGTCGTCACCGGCGTACAGCAGCTGTCCGTAGGCCACGCCTCGGAACGCGGCGCACGCGAACATCGCCGAGGCCTCCATCTCCACGGTGATGCAACCCTGGTCGCGGCGTCGAGCCACCTTGGCCGGGGTCTCCCGATAGAAGGCGTCGGTGGTCCACGTGAGACCACGGTCGTGTGGGACGCCGCCGTCGCTGAGCGCTGTGTCGATCGCTGCCAAGGCACGGGGGTGAGGCAGCACGGCCGTGTCGGCCGATGCGTAGTGGTAGCTCGTCCCTTCGTCGCGGATCGCGCCCGTCGGCACGATCACGTGGCCGACGTCGAACCCCGGCCGCACGATGCCTGCTCCCCCACAGCCGATCACGTTCGTCGCTCCGAGCGCGATCAGCACCTCCAACGAACCCACCGATGCCGGCGCGCCGACCGGCGGGTTGGTGAGGGCCACGTCGACGCCCCGATGGGACACGACATAGATGGCATGCGCTCCATGCTCGAACGGCACGTGATGCACCGCTTCGAGGCCGGCCGATCGGGAGCGCACCACGTCACCGAACCAGCACATCACCGCCCGATCGGGGAATCCGAGCTGTGGCCGATGGAGCCATGGGTTGATGACGGCGTTGACGCTGGGGTCGAACTCGAACAGCGGGTGGTCGTGCACAATCACTCGAGCATCTGATCACACCGCTCGTCGATCGCACCGCCGCATTGATCACACAGCGGGTATCACACCGCGTGTCGATCAGCC
>JAYSLK010000013.1:0-2730 GCA_043725585.1 Actinomycetota bacterium | reverse complement strand
TCGGCACGCCGATGCACCAGCAGCCGCCCGTCGGAGGCGAACACGGCAATCGCGACGGCGCGGTGCTGCAGCCGATCACGGCGCATCTCTGCTCGGGTGACGGTGCGCA
This sequence comes from Actinomycetota bacterium, assembly GCA_043725585.1. Lineage (GTDB taxonomy): Bacteria > Actinomycetota > Acidimicrobiia > Acidimicrobiales > Ilumatobacteraceae > VFMC01. The sequence continues at coordinate 2,621 of JAYSLK010000013.1, read as the reverse complement.
GAACGTTGTCGTCGTCGTCGACCACGTCGACCAGCTCCGGTCCACCGTCTCGTCGACCGGACACATCGTTCATGCCACCTGATTAGCATCCCCACATGACGACCGACACGCTCCGCGAGGAAGCCCGCGACCTTCTGGACGACATGGCCCGGCTGCGCAGGCGGCTGCACGAGTGGCCGGAGGTCGGCAACCACCTCCCGCACACCCGTGAGGCCGTGCTCGAGGCACTCGACGGGCTACCTCTCGACCTCACCCTCCACCAGACCACCAGCGGCATCGCCGCGGTGCTCAATGGTGGCAAGCCGGGGCCGACCGTGCTGCTGCGCGGCGACATGGATGCGCTGCCCATGCCCGAGGACACCGGCCTCGAGTTCGCCTCCAAGGTCGACAACGTGATGCATGCCTGTGGCCACGACACGCACACCGCGATGCTCGTCGGCGCAGCCCGCCTGCTGTCGGCACGCGCCGGCGACCTCCCGGGTCGGGTGCTGTTCATGTTCCAACCGGGCGAGGAAGGCCACCACGGCGCCCGGTACATGCTCGACGAAGGTCTGCTCGACGTGGGCATCCATCCCGTGGATGGCAGTCCGTCGCCGGTGACCGGAGCGTTCGCGATGCACATCACGTCATCGAGTCCTGTGGGGTACGTGGCCTCCCGTCCCGGGCCGTGCATGGCCTCGAGCGACACCTTCACGGTGACCGTCACCGGCCGCGGCGGACATGCCAGCGAGCCCCACCGTGCCCTCGATCCGATTCCCGTCGCGTGCGAGATCGTGCAGGCCTTGCAGACCATGGTCACCCGCCGCATCGACGTGTTCGATCCCACCATCGTCACCGTCTCGAAGATCACCGCCGGCACCACCTCGAACGTGATCCCCGAGACGGCCGAGATCCTCGGCACCATCCGCGCGGTGAGCGAGCGCACCCGTACCAAGGTGCACGAGGGCATCCGGCGCGTCGCCGAGGGGATCGGCGCGGCGCACGACGCCGCGATCGAGGTGCACGTGACCCTCGGGTACCCGGTCACCGTGAACGGCGCGTCGTTCACGGATTTCAGCATGGACGTGGCTCGCGACATCATCGGGGCCGACAAGGTCGTCAAGCTCCCCAATCCGATCATGGGAGCCGAAGACTTCAGCTACGTGATCGAACAGGTACCCGGCACGATGATGTTCCTCGGCGGTACACCGCTCGACCGCAGCGTTGCGACCGCGGCGCCCAACCACTCCAACCGAGTCTTCTTCGACGAACAGGCGATGGTGGACGGCACGGCGATCTATGCAGCGGTTGCGATGCGCCATCTCGGCCTCGACTGACGCGGCGCTCCCCCGGAGGGAAGTCGATTCTGGTCGCGCATCCCAACGGCAACCGCAACAAAGCGCGACCAGAACGCACCAAAGAACGCAGTGAGTCAGCTCAGGCGCAGAGTCAGCAGTTCAAAGGGACGAAGGATGATCGACACGAATCCGTCGGCGACATCGATGGCTTCGAGCGGTTCCTCGAGCGCGTTGCACCGCACGGCCGCCCGCACCGGGGTCGCCAACCGAACCGACACCTGTCGACGATCACCGCATGCCTCGTACAACCGCACGATCAGATCGCCGCCGCCGTCGTCGGCCCGCTTCACGGCGCTCAGCTGCACCCCGGGTTCGTCGATCTCCACCACGGGATCTGGCCACCGGTCGGTCCGGCCGCAGACGAATCGCACCGGCATGTTCAGCAGTTCGGCCTCGTGCAGCACCTCGTACAGCCCCGTGCCGTGCGGCAGGATCGAGATCGTCACCCGGTGCCGGCCCTGATCGGCGTCGGGGTCAGGAAAGCGCGCGGCACGCAGCAGCGACACCCTCACTCCACCATCGAACAACCCATGTCCGTAGCGCCCGTCGTTCAACACCGCGACCCCGAACTCGGGTTCGGCGAGATCGACGAAGCGGTGGGCGCACACCTCGAACTTGGCGGCATCCCACGGGCTGCTCGGGTGGGTCGGTCGACGCACGTGGCCGAACTGGATGTCACACACCGCCTCGCTCGCCCGCACGTCGAGTGGCACCATCAACGACAGCAACTGCTCGCTCTCGTGCCAGTCGATGTCGAACTCCAGATCGAGGCGAGCACTCAGCGCGCTCAGTGTGTAGATCACGGTCATCGTCGATGCGGTGCCCACGCTGCGGCGAACGTGCAGCCGCGCGCGCAGCGGTGACCGCTCGAGCCACGTGATCTCGCTGTCGCCCACGATCGCTGCGCCGAGCCCGGTGGTCCACGACTCGACGTCCCAGGCGTCGTACTCCACCGGGTGATCGGGTGCCAACTCGACGGTGATCGATCGGCGCGGTGGCAACAACTCGCGCCCGCGCGCCATGTCGATGATCGATGAGATCGAACCATCGAGATCCCACGACACGGCCAGCTGCCCGTTGGCCATCGATCGTTCGGTCGTGATCACACCGGGGACATCCTCGAACCCGATCATCGTCCGGTCGAGCGGGAACACGGCATTGCCCGGAACCTGAACGATCACGGGCGAGCCATCTGGCGCCGAAACGACCTCGGTGCGTTGATGAGTTGCTGCATTTGCAACAGCCCAGTCATCACTGACGGCCCCCACCACTCCCGCCGCGCCC
>JAYSLK010000012.1:0-3736 GCA_043725585.1 Actinomycetota bacterium | reverse complement strand
CCGAGCGCACGAGCGCCCTCGCCGCACTCGACGCGCTGTGCTCGCTGGAGGCGGTCGATCTGATGCGGCTCGACCAGGGGCTGTCCGCGGCCGACACGGCCGCCACGCTCCGTTGGTCGATGGCCAGACTGTTGACGAACTGACTCTTGTCACTCTGACTGTCAATTGGTACCGTGGGCCGATGCCGCGCTACGGAACGATCGACTTCGACTACGCCGGGCGCCTCGCGTCCTTTCCGCCCGACGAGGACGGCCCGGTGCTCATGGTGAACTACATGAAGTACCGCGAGCGCGCGGCGTACGAGGACGGCAGTGACGGCGGCCGCAGCGGCATGGAGGCCGACGACGAGTACGCCCCCACCGAGGTGCTGGCCGACATCGGTGCCGTGGTTGCGTTCTTCGGTGACGTCACAGACCCGCAGGGCACCGGGTGGGATCGCATCGGGATCGTCCAGTACCCCACCCGCCGTGCGTTCATCGACATGCAGTCGCGGCGCGACTTCCGCGAGAAGCACCAGCACAAGGAAGCGGGCATGGACCACACGATCGTGTTCGCCGTGCCGCCGCACACCGTCGCGGCCGGCGCGATCGACGGCCGCCACCCCCATGTCGTGTTCGATCTGGTCCGCCTGGACGAGCAGCTGACGGGCCCGGCCGGTCCGGCCGACGGGCAGGCGATCGGCCCGGTGGAGGGCACGATCCTCGGCGACGGTCGGTCGTGGACCGAGCTGCGCATCTCGTGGGTCACCGACCCGGACGCTGCTCCGGCCGAGCTCGGCGAACTCGACGCTGTCGCCGATCGCGAGCGCGTGGTCGTGCGCCCGAAGATCGACCGACTCGCCTCGCTCATCGACCGAGCCGACGGTTCGACCGCGACGGAGTCCGCAACCCCGCCCACGACAGGGACGGAGGGCTGACATGCGCGTGACGTTGCTCGGTACCGGTAGCCCGATTCCCGATGCTCGACGGGCAGGTCCCTCCACGCTCGTGACCGCAGATGGCCTCACGGTGCTGGTCGACTGCGGTCGTGGCGTGTTGATGCGGCTCGTTGCAGCAGGAGTGCTGCCACCCATGCTCGACGGGTTGCTGATCACCCACCTCCACAGCGATCACATCACCGACCTCGGCGACGTGATCACCACGCGCTGGGTGATGAGCCCGGTGTCGCTCCCGCTCACGATCGTCGGTCCGTCCGGCATCCGCGACGTGGTGGAACACACGCTGGCCTCGCTCGCCCCCGATGTTCGCTACCGGATCGATCACCACGAGGACCTGACCGAGGGGCCGGTGGTGACGGCGGTCGAAGTGAATCCCGGCGACCAGTTCGTGATGGGGTCGGCCCTCGTTCGCGTCGCCGCCACCGATCATCGGCCGGTCGAGCCCACCGTTGCGTTCCGAGTGGAGGTCGCCGATCGTTCCGTCGTCCTGGGCGGCGACGGTGTGCCGTGTGCCGGGCTCGACGACCTGTGCAACAACGCCACCGCATACGTCCAGACCGTGATTCGCGACGACCTCGTGAAGCTGGTCCCCATGCAGCGTTTCCAGGACATCCTCGACTACCACTCGACGGTGACCCAAGCGGCCGAGACCGCGGCGCGCAACGGCGTCGGCACGCTCGTGCTCACCCACTACGTGCCCAGCCTGCAACCTGGCCAGGAAGGCGAGTGGCGCGCCATCGCCGCGCGACACTTCAGCGGACCGATCGTGCTGGGTGACGACCTCACCGCAGTCGACCTGTAGGAGGAGTACCCGATGCAGATCCTGCGAACACCCGACGAGCGCTTCGCCGGACTGCCCGACTACCCGTTCGACCCCAACTACGCCGAGATCACCGCGGTGCCCGGCGATGTCGGCGGGCAGTCCCTGCGGGTGCACTACCTCGACGAGGGGCCACGCGACGCCGCGCCGGTGCTGCTGATGCACGGCGAGCCGTCGTGGAGCTTCCTGTACCGACACATGATCTCGCCGCTCGTCGCCGCCGGGCATCGGGTGATCGCCCCCGACCTCGTCGGATTCGGGCGCAGCGACAAGCCCGGCGACACCGCCGACTACACCTACGCCCGCCACGTCGCCTGGATGAGCGAACTCCTCTTCGGGCATCTCGACCTGGCCGACATCACCTACTTCGGTCAGGACTGGGGTGGGCTCATCGGCCTACGGCTCGTGGCCGCGGCACCCAACCGGTACGCCCGCGTCGTCGTCGCCAACACCGGGCTGCCCATCGGCGACGGCAAGCTCAGCGAAGCGTTCCTGAAGTGGCAGAGGTTCTCGCGTGAGTCGCCCCTGTTCCACATCGGCGGCATCGTCGACGGCGGGTGCGCAACGGATCTCTCGCCCGAGGTGATCGCCGGCTACGACGCCCCGTTCCCGGACGAGACCTTCAAGGCTGGCGCACGCATCTTCCCGTCGCTCGTCCCCAGCATGCCGGACGATCCGGCGAGCGCCGACAACGCTGCCGCCTGGGACGTTCTCGACCGGTTCCACAGGCCGTGGCTGTGTGCGTTCAGCGATCAGGACGCCGTCACCAAGGGCGGCGACGGCGTCTTCTTGCGGCGGGTGCCCGGAACGGCCGACCAACCACACACCACCATCATCGGTGGTGGCCACTTCGTGCAGGAAGACAAGGGCCCCGAGCTCGCCGATGTGATCATCCGCTTCATCGACGGCACGACGGGTCCGATCGACGATCGGGTGTCCTGAGATGTACGGCACGATCCGCCACGAGATCCGCATCGCCCGCAGCGCCGACGACGTGTGGGCCCTCGCCGGCGATGCCGCGAAGCTGCACACCTGGTTCCCCGGCATCGTGAACTGCACGGTCGACGGCACCACTCGCGTGATCACGATGGGCACCGGCATGCCGATGCCCGAGGAGATCCTGGTGAACGACAACTCCCAGCGTCGATTCCAGTACCGCATCACGGCCCCGCTGTTCGTGCACCATCGAGGCACGATCGACGTGATCGAACTGGGTGCCGACGAGTGCCTGGTCGTCTACTCGACCGAGGCCGACCCGCGCACGATGGCGCTCGTGATCGGTGGGGGCACGGCCGGCGCACTCGCAGAGCTGAAGCGACGGATGGAGCTCACGACGCCCCATGACAACCGAGCGATCGAAGGAGGGACGCCCTGATGGGACGCAAGATCCTGTTCATCACCACCGACCAACAGCGCTACGACACGCTCGGCTGCAACGGCGGCACGATCGCCCGCACGCCGGTGATGGATGGTGTTGCGGCACACGGTGTGCGCTACGAGCGAGCCCACCCGCAGAGCGTGGTGTGCATGCCGTCGCGCAGCACGATGCTGACCGGGCAACACCCCAGCACCCACGGCGTCTGGATGAACGGTGTGCCACTCCCCGAAGACGCGCCGTCGGTGGCCGAGGTGTTGCAAGGTGCCGGGTATCGCACGGCGATCATCGGCAAGCCCCACTTCGAACCGTTCCTCGATGCCTTCGCCCGATTCCCCGAGAACGGGTTCGCTCGGGCCGGCACCTTCGGCCCGCATCGAGGTTTCGAGCACTTCGAGTCGGCCACGCATGGCGCTGCCGGCCCCCTGCACTACGCCCGCTGGCTCGCGTCGACGCACCCCGAGGCGGTGGGCATGTTCTATCCGGTGCTCGACGGATCGCTGGAGGTCAACGCGATGGGCGGCGGCGACACGGGCGCACCGCAGGCGTGGGTGAACCACATCCCGAAGGACTGGTACCACACCGACTGGGTGGCCGACCGCAC
>JAYSLK010000011.1:0-12103 GCA_043725585.1 Actinomycetota bacterium | reverse complement strand
GCCCATCGACCCGCCGGCGTGGAACATCGGCGTGGCGTTCAGGAAGGTGCTCGTCTCGGTGAAGAACCCGAACATGAATCCCAACCGGTACACGTTCAGGGTGTTGGTGCGCTGCGTGTGCAGCACCCCCTTCGGGAGTCCGGTGGTGCCGCCGGTGTACATGAGCACGGTGAGGTCGTCCTCGTGGACGTCGACCACCTTCGGCTCTCCGCTGGCAACGATGTCGTCGAAGTGCGCATCGGGCCGTGCATCTGCTGCGACGTCGTGGCCCTCTCCGATGAGCACGACGTGTTCGAGCGATGGAACCTGTTCGCGGATCGCAGCTGCGAGGGGGGCGAAGGCGGCGTCGACGTACAGCACGCGCGATGCCGAATCGCGCAGGATGAACGCCAACTCGGCCGGCGCCAAGCGTGTGTTCAGCGGATTCAGCACACCACCGCCCAGGAAGGCCGCGTGCCACAGGTTCACGTAGGTGCGGCTGTTTCCGGCCAGCACGGCGTACCGGTCGTCGGCGGCGAGTCCGAAGTGGTTGCGGTGTGCGTCGGCCAGCTTCAGTGATCGCTCGACATGGGTGCCCAGAAGCTCGGTCGTGCCGTCGTCGTCGACGAACGCCGGCCGATCGCTGCGCCGCGCCGCGGCGGTCAACAACAGACGTGGATAGATCAGTTCGTCCATGGAATCCCCCAGGGGCCGATGGTAGGGGACTGGATGACCAGGGAGTGAAGCGTGTCGGTCAGCCGACACGTCGGTGTCTGCCTGTGGCACGATGAAGCGATGTCTGGTGAGGGTGCAACGAACTACAGTCTTGCCCGACACGTGCCGCGCATCGCGCTCGACTGGATCGCCGACACGCCTGAGCAGCGGTGGAAGCTGGTGTCGGGTTCGATGGTGTTCGCCGACATCTCCGGGTTCACCGCCCTGTCCGAGCGGCTGGCGACCCGGGGCCGCATCGGCGCCGAGGAGCTCGTCGAGACGCTGAGCCGAGTGTTCGGAGCGATGCTCGAGACTGCGGCGACCCGCGGCGGCCAGTTGCTCAAGTTCGGCGGCGACGCGTTGTTGTTCCTGTTCACGGGCGACGACCATGCGGTGCAGGCCTGTTCGACCGCTGTCGAGATGCGCGCGGAGCTGCGACGTGCGTCCGAGATCCGCACCTCGGTCGGCAAGCTCAACCTGAAGGTCTCCACGGGCGCGCACGCCGGCGAGTTCCATCTGATGCTCGTCGGCGCACCTCATCGTGAACTGGTGGTGCTGGGCCCGGGCACCACCGCCGCGGTGTCGTGCGAGAACGCGGCCAATGCCGGTGAGATCGTCGTGAGCCATGCGATGGCGAGCCTCCTGCCCGCAGGTTCGGTCAAGCCGCGTGACGACGGTCAGCTGATGCTGCGCTGGCGCGCAGCTCCGGCGGCGCCGAGTGGGCGGCTCCCTGCTCGTGCGACCGACATCGTCGCGGCGTACGAGCTGATGCCGAAGATCCTCGCCGACGTGCTCGAAGGCGCCCGTCCCGATCCGGCGCATCGCGTCGCGACCGTGTCGTTCATGCGCTTCTCCGGCACCGACCAGATCCTCGCCGACCATGGTCCCGATGTCCTCGCAGACAGGTTGCACGAGACGCTTCGCATCGCCCAGGAGGCGTTCATTGCCGAGGATGTCGCCCTGCTCTGCGTCGACTGCGACGTCGGAGCCGGCAAGATCTTCTGCAGCTCGGGTGTGCCGCTGACGAGCGAGGACGACGAGGGCCGCATGTTGCGGGCCGCCAAGGCGATCCTCTCCGCCGACCCTCCGCTGCCGCTGCAGATCGGCATCAACCGCGGCCACGTCTTCGCCGCGGAGGTGGGGATCCCGTACCGCGCCGCGTTCTCGGCGATGGGCGACACCACCAACACTGCGGCGCGCATCTGTGGCAAGGCGCCGCAGGGGTCGATCTACGTGCACCCCGCCGTGCTCGACAACATGCGCACCCTCTACGAGAGCGAGCCCGTCGGGCCGTTCATGTTCAAGGGCAAGACCCAACCGCAGGTGCTGTACGCCGTCGGAGAGGAAGCGGGTGTGCGCGCCACGGTCGACCTCGACGAGCTCACGCTTCTCGGCCGTGACGCTGAACTCGAGCGGCTGCGCCTGTACGTCGATCGTCTGGCCGACGGTCAGGGTGGCGCAGTGGTGGTCGCAGGTGCGGTCGGTGTCGGGAAGTCGCGACTCGTCGAGGACGCGCTGTCGACACGTGGGGACATGTTGCGCCTGGCGGTGCACGCCGAGCCATATGGCTCGAGCAACGCCTACCGCGTGTTCCGCGATCCGATGCGCGCACTGCTCGGCGTGCAGCGTGGGCCTCTGGAGGAGATGGGCGATGCCGCTCGCCGCTCGGTGCGTCGGCTCGCGCCGCACCTCGAGCCATACCTCACCCTCGTCGCCGACGTGTTGCAGATCGACGTGCCGCTGACACCCGAGGTGCAGGCGATCCTGCCCCAGTACCGCGCGGAACGCACTGCGGACGTCATCGTCGAACTGATGGCCGCGCATTTCGACGGGCCACTCGTCATCACTGTCGAAGATGCCCACTGGGTGGACGAGGCATCACGGATCCTGATTTCCCGAATCGACGCAGAGACCGAAATGCAGCCCTGGTTGCTGGTCGTCGTCCGTCGCGACGAAGAGGGAGGCTTCGACGCTCCTGATGAGAACCGAATCGAGCTCGAACCGTTGCCCTCCGAGACGATCCGCACCCTGGCAGTCGCGGCCACCGAGGCAGCACCTCTGCGTCCGCACGAGCTCGACCAGGTGGTCGCCAGAGCGGTGGGAAATCCGCTGTTCCTGCTCGAGCTCATCCGCACGGCGCAGGAGCTCGGCTCCCTCGATGCAGTGCCGACCTCGTTGCAGGGCACCATGGCGGCGCAGGTGGACGCGCTCGACCCGTTCGCCAAGCGGGTGCTGTCGTATGCCAGCGTGCTCGGCCGCAGCTTCCGTCGGAACGCACTCGCCGAGGTGCTGCGTGCGGAGCAGCTTCGGGTCGATGCCGCGACGATCGATCGGCTCACGCGCTTTCTCGAGGAGGACGGCCCCGACCGTTTTCGGTTCCGCAACGGCCTTTTGTGCGACGTCACCTACGACGGCCTCGGCTACAACCTCCGCGCCCGACTCCATCGCGAAGCCGGCGAGGCGATCGAGCGCATCTCCACCGACCTCGGTGCTGACTCGACGATCCTGTCGCTGCACTACTCGCACGCGGGCGACCACGAGCGCACGCGCACGTTCGGGCTCATGGCTGCCGAGCGTGCGGTGCGTGCCCACGCCAACGTCGATGCTGCAGTTCAGTACGAGAGGGTCATCGAGGCAGCACGGCGCCTCCCGATCACAACGGTCGACGAGATGCAGGCGTTGTGGACCGCGCTCGGTGAGGCGCGGGAGCGAGCTGGGTTGTTCGGAGCCGCGCTCGAGGCGTACCAGCGAGCGCTCGGGTTGGTCGAGCGAGGCTCGATCGAAGGCTCCCAGCTCCGCCTCCGACGTGCTGCCACGCGCGAGCGAATGGGCAAGTTCTCGCTCGCGCTGCGCGAGTCGACCTACGCCAAGTCGATGCTCCAGGGCAACGTCGATGGTGACGCGGCACGTCTCCGTGCCCGAGCCACGGCCTTCGCCGCGCTGATGCGCCAGCGTCAGGTGCGCATCGCCGAGGCCGGTCGACTGGCTCGGATCGCTGTCGACGAGGCCGAGGCGAGCAACGAGTTGTCAGCCCTGGCCGGGGCGTATCGCGTCATCTCGGTCGCCGCGCACTACCAGGGCGATCCGGAGGCCGCGACGTACTGTCAGAAGGCCTATGACCTCTACTGCGAGATCGGTGACCTCATCGGTCAGGGCAACATGGCGATGAACCTCGGCGCGTTCGCGTTCTTCGACGGACGTTGGGGCGAGACGCTCGTGCTCTACGGGCAGTCGAGCGAGGCCAGTCGCCGTGTGGGCGATCATGTGGAGGCGGCGTCGGTGGACGCCAACATCGCCGAAGTGCTGGTCAACCAAGGCCATCTCGACGAGGCCGAGAGACTGCTGCGAAACGGCATCCGCGTGCTGCGCTCGTCGGGGTCGCCGTGGCTCGCCAGCTTTGCCGAGATGCAACTTGGACGCGTGTTCACCGCTCGCTGGCGGCACGCCGAGGCCGAGACGGTGTTGCGCCGGTTGATCGCCGAGTCGTACGAGATGGGTGTACCGGCCTCCGCCTACGAGGCGGCGATCCACCTGGCCGACTGCCTCGTCGGGGCCGAACGACCCGATGCCGCGATCGAGGCGCTCGACGAGGCGGCCGCTCGCACGAATGAGGACATGTCCGTGTTCGATGGTGCGGTGGCGCTCATGCGTGCTCGGGCCCTGCTCCAACTCGACCACCACCAGCCCGCGGCCGAACACATCCGGCGCGGCGTCCGCGCCACCCGACAGCGCAAGCTGGAGTTCGATCTGGCCCGCCTGTTGTTGTTGTCACGCCACCCGTCGCTCGATGGCCTCACGGACGAGCTGTCCGCCGACGTCGATGGTGAGGTGGCCGCGATCGCCGGCCGGCTCGGCGTCAGCGGCCTGCTCCCAGCAACGTCTGACGAGTCCGCTCCGGCCCTGACACGCGAACGGGGCCACCCCGCTGGTGCGGAGTGGCCCCGTCGGAATCGCCGGGTGCTCTGAGTTCAGCTCAGCGCCACTGCGGGTCGCCGTTGCCGCTGTAGACCTGCGTCTGCACGATGGTCGTGCCGTTCACCACCCGCGTGTCGGAGATGAGGCACCACGGTGCCCCAGCAGGGTGAACGATGGCGGCGGTCACGGTCGGATCGAGCGGTGCGGCCGAGACGGCCGCCGGTACGTTCTGGCAGTAGACGACCGGGACGCCGAGCGTGGCATCAGCGGGGTCGATGTCGATGTCACGGGCCAGTTCGGCCTCCACCAGTGCGGCAGTCTTGCCCGCGGTCTCCACCACCCACACGATCTTGAGCCGGGCCCGCACGTTCTGCAGGGTGCCGTCGGCCGAGGTCGAGGAGTTGTTGACGAACACGTCGTCCAACCGCGTCAGGATGTCGTACTGCGACGCCTGGATCTCGACGCCGATCAGCAGGTCGGCTGCGCAGGCGGTCTGGCCCTTGTTCGGGAAGCGCACGTACTGGATCGACTGAACCAACGAGTCGGAGACCGACGGTTCATTGGTGGTGTTGTCGGCGGCGTCGGCCGCAACGGTGTCGCCGCAGCCGACGGTGTACTCGAAGCTCTGCGCCGACACCAGATGGAAGATCGAGTCGAACGTGCCCTTGCTGTTCCGGTTCGCCTCCGGGTAGATGCCGTCGCCACCGCCGTCGACACCGATCTCGCCGCTGAGGGCGCGAAGCGTGAGGGAGGTGAAGTCGTCGGTGTTGACGGCTTCCGATCCGATCACGACCTTGGTGTTGTCGCCGGCGCCGGAGTCGGGACCGTTGTCGGACGTGCTGGAGAGTAGGAGACCGCCGACGGGTGATGCGTTGAGCGGGTTGCTCGTCATCCAATCCAGTCGGGCGCCGAACTTGCCCTCGAGGTCGAGTTCGGCGGCGTCGAAGCGCAGCGCGGCAATGTCCGTCCCGATCGTGAAGGTGAAGGTCTCGGAGACCGAGATGCGACCGTCGGCGCGGTTGCAGCTGTTGTTGGTCGAAACCTTCGAGCCCATGCCGTTGCTGTCGACGCCGATCTTTCCGGGGCCGGTGCTGGTGCTGACGGCCAACTGGAGCAGGCGCTTCGAGACGGGGGTATCGGTGACCACTTCACAACGACCGTTGATCGCGTACTGCTGCGGCGTTCCGAACGGGGCGCCTGTCGTGTCGTACTGCCGGACCGTGATCACGTTGCTCCGGATCTGCAGTGCGAGGTACCCGGCGTCCTTGTAGATGTTCAGTGGTGCGCGCAACAGCGGATCGACGGCCTCGACGGTCGTGCCCCCGACACCGACTGCACCGCTCAACAACATTGCGACTGACGCCAAACCGACCATGCGGCTCTTCTTGAATCTGTTCATTTCGAACTACTCCTGCTCTCCCGTGCCAGGACGTGGCGCGTTGCCACGCTCGTCAGCATCGCCGATCGAACCGTGCTCGTCCAGACCTCAGACGAGTTGCTCCACGATTTCGAACGGCGAATCCGACGCGGCGTTGTCCCATGCACACGATCGGTGGGAATCTCACGTTCTGCTGTCGGCTCGCCGACAGTTCAGGCCGATGCGACCGAGGTCACAACCCACCGCCGGCCCGGCACACTGGAGGCGCCATGCCGTCGTTGTCCGAGCTCCTCCCACCCGTGGGCAGCGACCCGTCACTGGTGCTCGACGCCTTCGCGACCTGGGCCGCCGACGGTGGCCGCCCGATGTACGCCCATCAGGAGGATGCTGCCCTCGCCCTCGCCGCGGGTGAGCACGTGGTGCTCGCCACCCCGACCGGATCGGGCAAGAGCCTGGTGGCGATGGCGGGTGTGGTGCTCGCGCTCAACGAGGGCAGACGTGCGGTGTGGACCGCTCCGATCAAGGCGCTCGTCGCCGAGAAGTTCTTCGATCTCGTCGACCTGCTGGGCGCCGAGCAGGTCGGCCTCGCCACGGGGGACGCATCGATCAACGCGGATGCGCCCGTGCTGGTGTGCACCGCCGAGGTGCTCGCCAACCATGCACTCGTCAACGGTGCAGCCAGCGGGTTCGGATTCGCCTGCCTCGACGAGTTCCACTACTACGGCGACGGCGACCGAGGCTGGGCGTGGCAGATCCCGTTGCTCGAGCTCACCCACTGTCAGATGCTGCTCGCGTCGGCCACCTTGGGCGACATGACCCCGATCGTCTCCGATCTCCGCGAGCGGTCGGGCCGCAGCTGCACCGAGGTCACCTCGGTGCACCGGCCCACGCCGCTGTATCACCAGTGGCGGATGACGAACGTGAACGACAGCGTGCTCGAAGCCGTGAAGGACGGATTGAGCCCGGTGTACGTGGTGCACGCCAACCAGGCGTCGGCCATCGAGCGCGCCCAAGGACTGGTGAGCCTCAACGTCACCACCCGCGCCCAGCGCGAGGCGATCGCGGCCGCGCTGTCAGGGGTGAAGATGGCTCGCGGGTTCGGCGAGACGCTCGACCGGTTGCTGCGCAACGGCGTCGGTGTGCACCACGCAGGCATGCTGCCCCGCTACCGCCGGCTCGTCGAGCGGCTGGCGGGGGAGGGGCTGCTGCCGGTGATCTGCGGCACCGACACCATCGGCGTCGGCGTGAACATCCCGATCCGCACGGTGCTGATGACCGCGCTGACGAAGTTCGACGGCAACCGCGTCCGGACGTTCTCCGTTCGCGAGTTCCACCAGCTCGCCGGCCGCGCCGGGCGGCCCGGCTTCGATCCCGACGGGCACGTGTGGGCGCAGGCACCCGACCACGTGATCGACAACGCAAAGGCGCTCAGCCGTGCAGGCGATGATCCCAAGGCGAGGCGGAAGGCCACCAAGCACAAGACGCCGGAGGGATTCGTCCACTACGACGAGGCCACGATGAACCGTCTCGTGTCGGCCCAGCCCGAGCCACTGGTCTCGCGTTTCCGGGTGACGGCCGATCTCGTCGCTTCGGTGCTCTCGCGACCGGATGGTCCGGGTGCGCTCAAGCACCTGCTGGCGACCAATCACGACACCGATCAACGCAAGCGACAGCACAAGAGGCGGGCGATCGCCGTGTATCGGAGCCTCGAGGCCGCTGGAGTTGCCGAGCGGCTTCGCGACGAGCGAGGTCGCTGCACGGGTGTGCGCGTCGGCACGTTGCAGGAGGGCACCGACGAGCGTGCAGCGCTCCGGTTCTCGGCCCCGCTCATGCCGTTCGCGATCGAGGTCGTTGCCACGCTCGACCACGACGACCCGGCGTACGTGCTCGACGTGGTGAGCGTGGTCGAGAGCGTGCTCGACGATCCGCGCCAGATCCTGTACGCCCAGCAAAATGCAGCGAAGGGCCTCGAGGTCGCTCGATTGAAGAGCGAGGGCGTTCCGTACGAGGAGCGGATGGAGTTGCTCGAACACGTCAGTTGGCCCAAGCCCCTCGCCGAAGTGCTCGACGCGTGCTTCACCGAGTACCGCACGCACCACCCGTGGGTGGCCGAGGCGCCGTCGCCGAAGTCGATCGTGCGCGAGATGTTGGAAGCCGGCGACACGTTCGCCACGTTCGTGCGTCGTTATCGCCTCGAGCGCAGCGAAGGGCTCGTGCTGCGCTACCTCACCGACACGTGGCGCACGATCGACCGGTCGCTGCCCGACGACGTGTACGTCGACGAACTGGAAGACATCGTCGACTGGCTCGGGGCGTTGATCAGGGCGACCGATGCGACGTTGCTCGACGAGTGGACCGTGCTCGCCGGTGGCCCGGTGCACGAACATGCGGTGCCTGTCGCCCCGACGGTCGGCCCGATCGGCCCGCCGCCCGCATGGCGCACCGCAGTGCGCACTGCGGCGTTCGGTTGGGTGGAGTTGTTGGCGCGACGCCAGTACGCCGCGCTGGCCCAACGCTGCGGCGAGCAGTCGGGGTGGGACGAATCGCGCATCTGGGCGACCATGGCCCCGTACTGGCGCGAGCACGACTCGATCGGCATCGACGCCAATGCGCGCTCGGCCCGCGAACATCAACTGGTCGACGAACCGGGTCGGTGGGTGGTCACTCAGTTCCTGGTCGATCCAGCGGGCGATCGCGAGTGGCGGTTCGTGGCCACCGTCGATCTGGAGCGGGCCATGGCCGATGGTGCTCCGACGCTCGAGCTGGTGTCGCTCGGGCCCTGGGGTGGCGAGTCGGGGTCAGCTGGCGGCGAGGTGCTCGCTGAACCAGTCGAGGACGATCTCGGCCCGCTGCACCCGATGGACGGGTGAGCCGCTGCGCGTGAGCTCGTGGCCCTCACCGGGGAATCGGTAGAAGGTGACGTCCTTGCCCTGCAGTCGCAGCGCCATGAACAACTCCTCGGCCTGGCTGATCGGACACCTCAGGTCGTTCTCGCTGTGCAGCAGCAACATCGGCACGTCGATGTCGCGAGCGAAGCGCACCGGGGAGAACGAGTGGTAGGCCGGTGCGTCATCCAGGTGGGTGGGCCCCACCTCGGTGCGGAACATCGACCCGATGTCGCTCGTCCACTCCTCGCTGAGCATGTTGTTGACGGCGCGCTCGCTGCAGATGGCACGGAACTTGTCGCTGTGCTGGCCGGCGAGCCAGGTGGCCATGAACCCGCCGTAGCTGCCGCCGATCATGCCCACGCGGTCGGGGTCGCAGAAGATGAAGTGCTCGAGCACGTGGGCCCGTACGGCGAGTACGTCGTCGACATCGACCCCACCCCAGCCGGTGCCGGGGGCCGTGGGGTGCTTCGGGCCCATGATCGCCTGGCCCCATGCCTGGTCGCGGCCCGACGAACCGCGAGGGTTGCTCATCACCACGACGAATCCGGCCGCCGCCTGGAGTTGCGCTTCGTCGTAGAACGTCTCGCCGTACTGCGTGTGGGGTCCGCCATGCACGTTCAGTATCACGGGGTACCGCCGGGACGGGTCGAAGCCGGCAGGGTGCATGATCCACGCGTCGATCTCGGCGGAGCCATCGGTGGTGGGAACCGCGAGGCGCTCCCAGTGCTGCGGGTGCGCAGCTGCGCGGTACCGCGAGGAGAACGCGGTGATGCGACGAACGCCGTTCGCATCGAGGACGAACAGGTCGGCCATGCCGTCGACGGTGCCGATCGTGGCCGCCGTGGTTCCGCCGGCCGCACCGACCTGCTTCACGGTGATCGCGCCCTCGGTGAGACGTTGCGGTGCGGCGCCGTCGGTGGTGATGCGGAACAAGTGGGTCTGGCCGCGGTCCTCGGCGATGGCGAGGAGCGCCCCGGACGACTCCCAGATCGGCGCCTGCGAACCTGCCGTGGTCTCGAAGGTGCGATCGAGCGCTGTGCTCACGTAGCTGTGCGTCGGCCCCTCAGCTGTATCGGCGACACCCACGATGCCGATGTGGGCGTTCTGCGGCATCTCGTTCGGATCGTCGAAGCCGATGAAGGCAACACGATCGCCGCCCGGTGAGACCGACGGCATGACGTAGAGGCCGGTCTGCTCAGTGAGGCCCCTCACGGTCCCGTCGAGTGCGACCGTGAAGAGATCCTGCGCGAAGTCGAGGTCCCAGGTGGGGTGCCGTTGGCCCGACGTGACCACACCGCTCGAGTCGGCGAGCCAGCTCACCCCGTCGTGCTGGAACTCGCCGGGTGTGAGGTTGCGTGGCTGGTCGGTACCGTCGGAGCGAACCACGTACACGTGCTTCGGCCGGTCGACCACCCAACCCACGTCGTCGAGCCTGCTGAAGAATCGGTCGATCTTGCGCGGCGACTGCCAACGTTCGTCCTTGGCCGAGTAGCGCTCGTGACGTGTGCGACTGGTGAACGCGAGCAATGATCCGTCGGGACTGAAGCAGACGTCGGAGATGCTCTCGGGCATCGTCGCGATGGTGCGCATCTCGCCGGGCGTCGCGATCGGGAGCAGGTGCAGGGAGGACTCCGAGCCGGCATCACCTCGATGCGAGGTGAACGCCAGCAGCTCGCCGCCGGGGCTCCACACCGGTTGGGTGTCGTCGTCGCCCGAGGTGATCGCATGCGCTGCACCGGTGTCGACGTGGGCGAGCCACACCTGCGAGCGATACGCGTTGTCGGCCAGATCGACCCGCGTGACCACGAATGCGATCCGGCGGCCATCGGGTGACACAGCTGGCGATGAGGCCTGCACGACGTTGCCGATGATTCGTTCGGCGGTCAGACGGTGTGACATGGCCCCGACCGTAGCGTCGCGCCACAATCATGGGATGCGTACTCACGACTTTCTCGATGCACTCGCTCGCGACGGCGAGGCGTTCGCCACGGCGTCGTCCCGTGTCGACCTCCTCGCGCCGGTGCCGTCGTGCCCGGCGTGGACCGTCGCCGACCTCGTGTACCACCTGGGTGAGGTGCACGTCTTCTGGCGCACGATCGTCGGCGACCGCCGTGACACGTGGGAGGCCTACGAGGAGCCCGAGCGGCCGGCCGACGCCGAGTTGCTCACGTGGTACCTCGACGGCCTCGCCGCCACGGTGGCCGTGCTCACCGCTGCCGATCCTTCGCACCCGAACTGGACCTGGTCGACCGACAAGACCGCCGGCTTCGTGCAGCGGCGGATGGCTCACGAGACCGCTGTGCACCGCTGGGACGCCGAGAACGCTGCAGGCCTCGACGCCAGCATCGAGCCGCACCTTGCCAGCGATGGCATCGACGAGTTCCTGATGTGGTTCGCCGCCGAGCCGGCAGAGGACCACCCTGCGCCGGGCGGCTCCGTGCACGTGCACTGTGGCGACGTGCCGGGCGAGTGGACCGTGGTGCTGAACGCCGAGGGCACCTACGACATCGAACGCGCCCACGCGAAGGGCGATTGCGCTCTGCGCGGCACGGCGAGCGACCTGCTGTTGGCGTTGTGGCGCCGCCGCCCGGCGACCACCATCGACGTGGTGGGCGACGCAGACGTCGCCGCGAGGTTCCTGGCCTACCCGGCGCTCACCTGATCCACGACGGCGTCGTTCTGGTCGCGAATCCTCTCGCTGGGCGAGATCGTGCGCGACCAGAAGTGGTGGTCACTCGGCGATGCCGACCGGTTGGCCGTCGATGATCTGATCGAGGTACTCGCTCAGGCCGTACCCCACCTTGCCTTCGTACGGGCCGCTGTCGACGGTCCAGCGGGTCATGCCCTCGCTGATGCGGGTCATCAACCAGTTGCCGTCGGGGTCCTGGCGGCGGTTGCGCAGTGGGATCAGGTCCATCACCTCGCCTCGGAACGTCCATTCCTTGCCCGAACGGGTGGAGCGCAGCACGCCCGTGATCCGGTCGTGATAGCTCTCGTCGCCGCGGGTGTCGGTGGTGATGCTCACATCGTCGCAGTAGTGCATCTGCCCCTGTTCCCACACGAACCCACCGCGGGTGCCGGGGCCGTCCTTCTTCGCGACCCGGCTGGCCATGAAGCCGAAGTCGCGGTCGACGTTGGCCGTGAGCCAGCGGTAGTACCACGGGGCCTGCCAGTAGCGAGGGCCCCACGAGTGGTCGCGCAGGCCGTTGCCGTCGATCTCCCACTCGCG
>JAYSLK010000010.1:0-1655 GCA_043725585.1 Actinomycetota bacterium | reverse complement strand
TACGGCGATCGCCCTCGCGACGACCGCCCCCGCGGCGATCGTCCGGCATATGGCGAGCGGACCGGCGCACCACGCAGCCAACGGCCGGCGACAGCGGGTGGCCGCCCGGCCGGCCCGGCCCGCCGCCCCCGCTGACCCTCGACCATCAACAAACCGTGATGAGAGATGAGTGCCTGTGAGGCACTCATCTCTCATCGCGGATGGTTGGTGGTCAGCGGGCGGTGACCAGGCCTTGTTCGCCGGCCCAACGGGCGAGGTCACGTCGATCGATCGCCGCGGCGATCAGGTCGGGAAATGCGTTCGGTGTGCAGGCGAACGCCGGGACACCGAGTGAGGCCAGCGCCTCGGCGGCAGCGTGGTCGAACGATGGAGCGCCCTCGTCGCTGAGGGCCAACAGGGCTACGCATCGCACGCCGGCGCGGGTCATCGCCGCGATTCGAGCGATGTAGTCGCCCCCTGGCGTGCCCTCGTACAGGTCGCTGATCAGCACGAGCACGGTCTCGTCGGGCCGTTCGACCAGCGATTGGCAGTAGGCCATCGCCCGGTTGAGGTCGGTGCCTCCGCCGAGCTGCACACCGAAAAGCACCTCTACCGGGTCGTGAAGCACATCGCTCATGTCGACGACCGAGGTGTCGAACGCGACGAGCTTGGTGCGCAGAGATCGGATAGAAGCGAGCGCAGCACCGAACACACTGGCGTAGACGATGCTGTCGCCCATCGATGCACTCTGGTCGATCGCGATCACGAGCTCGCGCCGAACGCCCGGGCCGAGCCGCGAGTACCCGATCAGCCGATCGGGCACCACCGTGCGCAGGTCGGGTTGGTAGTGCTTGAGGTTGGCGAGCACCGTTCGGTCCCAGTCGATGTCGCCGTGGCGCGGACGTTGCGTTCGGGCAGAACGATGCAGCGCCCCTGCGACCGCATGCATGGTGGGGCGACCGAGTCTCTCCTCCATCTGCATCACCACCTTCGACACCACCTGTCTCGCTGTCGCCCGGGTGGTGTCGGGCAGGAGATGTTGCAGCTCGAGCAACGTGCTCACCAGGTGCACGTCGGGCTCGAGGGCCTCGAGCATCTCCGGCTCGAGCAACAGGTGCTGGATGTGCAGCCGTTCGATCGCGTCGCGCTGCATCACCTGCACCACGCCGGTCGGGAAGTACCGCCGGATGTCGCCCAACCATCGGGCGATGTTCGGCGCCGACGCGGCCAGCCCGCCGGCACGACTGGTGCGACGACCCTGCCGCTGCCCGGGCGGCGGTGCGTCGTACAGAGCGCTCAGGGCTGCATCCATCTTGTGATCGTCGCCCTGCAACTGCACACCGGTGCCGTCGGGCTGATGGGCATCGCCGGCACCGAGCACGAGGCGCCATCGACGCAATCGCTCGCCATCATGCACGCGCGCCGGCGCCTCGCGCCCGACGCCGATGCGGCTCGTGTCGGACGGATCGGGCGCCAACGGGTCGGCGCCCCCGTCGCGCGCATGGAACCATTGAGTGGATCGGTCGTCGGACGTCACGAGCGGACCCCCAGCAGATGAGCCACCGTGGCGAGACCGGCCGCCACACGCTCAGGATCGAGCCGGTGCTCGGCCCGGTGGGTTCCGGGCGCCTCACCGGTACGGACGCGGTCGCCGATCGCACGCCGCTCGGCGGTCT
>JAYSLK010000009.1:0-3003 GCA_043725585.1 Actinomycetota bacterium | reverse complement strand
AGATCGCGGCACAGGCTCAGTTCGTCACCGGCGCGGTTGCCGTAGTCGCTTCCCCACTCCCCGCGGAGTTGGACGTGTTTCACCGGCAACACCTCGCCGGCACGCATCGCGATGCGGACGCCGGCCCGCGGCAGCGCACGCACGACCGCACGAGGTTGCTCGGGGGCATCCGTCAGCGCGGACACCACCACGGCATCGCCGTCGATCTCGGGCACGCACCGCACGAGTTCGCCGTCGAACACCGGCCGCCGGAAACGAACCTCGGCGCCGCCGTTCGCGATCCACGTCTCGCCCCACGCGACCATCGGCGGATGGACGAGGTAGGCGTACGTGGTGACCCCGGCAACGAGCGCTCTGGGGAAGCCCGCCGCCTGGGCACCGACGTCGGTGTGGATCGGGTTGCGAGCGTGTTCGGGCAGGTTCTGCGCAGTGATGGCCCAGGCGTGGACATCGTGGGGTCCGGTGTCATCGGCAGGCACGATCGGAGTGTACGCGCCCTGGGCGAAATATTGATCCTGTCAATACTGGGCACCGGACCGTGCTACGTTCGAACGCACATCCCCAGACAGACCACACGCAACGACATCAAACGACGACAACTCGGAGGATCGAAATGGGCATCAAGGTCGGAGCATTCTTCTTCGGTGGCGTCGAGATGACCGATGCCGGTGCCGGCGCCCCGAAGCCGATGGATCGACGCTACGACAACCAGGCGTGTTGGGACGCGACGATGAAGTACGTCGATGCAGGCATCGCCGCCGATCGGCTGGGCTTCGACAGCTTCTGGACCACAGAACACCATTTTCAGTACGAGGGCTACGAGGTCATCCCCAACGGGCTGTTGATCTCGATGTGGATCGCCGCGAAGACCCAGAACGTGCGTCTCGGAGCGATGTTCAACGTGGTGCCGCAGTGGCATCCACTTCGTCTCGCTGAGGACTTCGCCACCTTGCACAACCTGTCCGGTGGCCGGGCGATGCTCGGTGTCGGGCGAGGCACGGTGCCCCGCGAGATCCTGCACCTCAACAACGACCAGATCTCGATCGGCTCGCACGACAACCCCGACCAGGCCAGCGACGACGTGCGCAACCGCGAGTGGTTCGAAGAAGCGATGGAGATCGTGCGTACCTCACTCACTCACGAGCGCTTCTCGTTCACGGGCAAGTACTTCCAGCTTCCGGTGCCGGGTATTCCCGATCGGGGCGCCACGGTCACCGAGCTCACGCTCATCCCTCGGCCGGTGTATCCCTACGAGATCTGGCAGGCGGCCACCAGCCCGCCCACGGTGGAGTACTGCCCCGTGGTCGACCACGGCGCAGTGTTCTGGAACCAGCACCCCACGTTCATCAAGCGGATGTGGGATCGCTATGGAGAACTGCACGAGCAGCATCACGCCTCGGGCCTCGCCCGGGGCGACAAGCGCATGCTCGTCGTGGCCACTCGCGTCGAGGACACGCACGAAGAGGCGATGCGCACGGCGCGCAACGGCCACGACGAGTTCTGGAAGTTCCTCGGTCCCTATGGATGGAGCCGCGGCTACATGGGCCCCGACGGCAAGCCTGTCGGCCCCGGCCTCATCCCTACCCTGGAAGAGTCGATGGCCCAGAAGACCATGCTGGCCGGCACCGCCGAAGAAGTCGCCGCCGACATCCAGATGTATCGCGACCTGCTCGGCGTCGACAACATCACGATCTTCCCGCACCTGATCGGCGACCCGTATGCAAAGGCCGAAGAGCAGATGGAGCGGTTCATGACCGAGGTCGTCCCGCTCGTCTCGTGAACCAACCGATGAAATCGGCCCCTCAGAGCGAAACCCGGCCGCTGGGTGCTGCCATTCGCCGTCGCCGCCTCGACGCCGGCATCACCTTGGTACAACTCGCGGCCGACGCTGATCTGTCACAGCCGTTCCTGTCCCAGGTGGAGAACGACCGCGCCCAACCCTCGATGGAGTCGCTGTCGCGGATTGCGCGTGCGCTCGGCACCACACCGCAGTCGCTGTTCGGAACACCCGTCGAACGCGATGCGCCACTGGTGGTCGTGCGCGGCAACGACGCAGCGGGAGTACCCGCATACCGACCGCTCGTCGCCGGCGACGCTCCCTTCCATGTGGTCGAGTTCACCGATCTGCCGCGCGAGTTCGTCGACGCGTGGACCCATGAAGGTTTCGAAGCGGCGTACGTCGTGAGTGGCGAGGTGGAGATCGACGTCGATGGCACCGTCGCCCGGCTCAGAGCAGGCGATTCGGTGAGCTACGACGCCAGACTCCCCCACCGCCACCGAACGGTGAGCCGCAAGCCGGCCCGGTTGTTGTTGATCGAGACCAGCGCCCGACATCCCCATCTCTGAGCTCAGCCGGCAACCTCATCTCTGAGCTCAGCCGGCTGCGCGTTTGCGCGGATCGTGCGGAAAGGCCCGCGCCGACATCAACGCAGCCGACACGGTCTCAGCACGACCGACGAGATCGTCGAGCTGATCGCCGAGCGCTTCGATCAGGGTGGTCTGCGAACGGTCTGTCGCCTCTTCGAGATCGTCGCGTGCCTCGCGGCCGGCAGAGGTGAGCTGCGAGCCTGCAACCCAGCCGCGGCCCTCCAACTGGGTCATCGTCGCAGCGACCACCTCTGCCCCCAACCCACGCGTTGCGCTGTACTCGCCGGGGGCGAAGCCGAGCCACAACTCGGTGAGCACGTTGATCGTCGCCATGTCGAGACCGCTGGCTGCACATGCTGCGAGATGTCCGTCGCCGCGGTGCTCTCGCACCAGCTCGGCGGCCCGCCACAGCCGACCTTGCGCAGTCGATGGGCGCGGCTGCGATCGCAGCCCGCTGAAGAGCGGACGACCGAGACCGTCCAGGGCATCGAGCGCCGCGAGCAGGGGCGCGGCGATGGCGTCAGCCGAGGCGTTGTCGACGAGTGCCGCCAGGCTGGCCGTCGCTCCGTTCTCGCGAGCAGCGAGCACATCCGCACGCGAGCACTGAGCCGATCCATGGAGGTACACCGCTGCCAG
>JAYSLK010000008.1:0-8335 GCA_043725585.1 Actinomycetota bacterium | reverse complement strand
CCCTCGAGGTTCCGGGCGTACTTCAACTCGAACGCCGCAGGCATGGGCCGAACGTCGCGCAGCGCACCGGCGATGCCTTCGAGATGCTTGCCGCTCTCGAGCACGCCGGCGCGGGAGGCCGCCACGTAGGCGTCGTCGGGGAAAACGTCCCACGCCCCCCACACGATGTCTTCGAGCGACGCGAGCGGCACGAAGTCCTTCACGAGCGGGCTTCGGCCCTCGGTGCGCTTCCCGAGACGAATCGTGCCCATCTGGGTCAGCGATCCGATGGGGAGGCCTTGTCCCCGCTTCACGAGTTCCACGCCTGCGATCAGCGTGGAAGCGACGGCGCCGAGGCCGACCGTGAGCACGCCGAGGCGGCCGGTGGCAGGGGCGATGGTTGGTGTCATGGTGAGCTCCGAGGGAGATCCGGCGGGCAGCACGGGGCTGCTTCTGGCTGCTTCTGGCTGCTTCTGGGTGAAGACGCCGCCGGGAGAGTTGTGCGGTGGGACAGGCTAGGCCCGATTTCGCCCATCCCTGAACTCACAGAATCATCACATGTGATGCGTACCGTGTGGTCCGTGGCCGGAACCGTCCGGTGACACAGGAGGGATGGGCATGAACGGCAGGTTCCGGGTGCGGCGGATTCGTCGAGCGCACGGTCTGCGACCCTCGCTGCGACCGATGCGTCGATTGCTGCTCGGCGGCTCGATCACGGTGATGCTGGCGGTCGCGCTCACCGTTGCTCCGTCGGGTCCGTTCGGTGTGATGAACGCGACCCCCGCGCACGCCGACGACGGCGATCTGCGACCGCGACTCGACGCTGCTTGTGCCCGCATCCCTGCGGCCGAGAATCGCCTCGAGACCGCGATCGGCCGGCTCGATGCCGACGCGTCGCGGCGCGGATCCCTGTCGTGGTTCCGGGCCGCGGTGACCCGTGCCGAGTCGAACAATCGACCCAGAGTGGCTGCCGACCTGCAGCGCCGACTCGATCGGCTCACCGAACGCCGGGCCACGCTCGACGGGCGCCGGGCCCAGCTCGACCGGCTCGTCACCATCTGTGCCGAGCGCACAGCACAGGGATGACCGCGCGCCAGCCCGCTCGTCGAAGCCAAGTCGTCGTTGCCGCCGCCGTCTTCGGCGCAATGGTGCTGGCCGCGATGGGAGTGGCCGGGTGCCGACAGGATGACGCTGCGCCCACGGGGTCGAGCGTGCCCGTGTCCGCACCTGCGACATCCGCACCCGTGACATCCGCACCCGTGACATCCGCTGTTGCGACCTCGGGCGGATCGACACCGATGACCGTCGGTGTCGATGCGAACTCGGTCGCGACCACCGTCGGAGATCTGCTGACCGAAGCCGAGGTCGCAGAGGTCGAACAGGTCCTCGACGATCTCGACGCTCTGTTGGGCGAGATCGACGCCGACCTCGCGGGCGTCCCTGATCCCTGATCCCTGAGCGCAGATCCCTGAGCGCAGACGCGGGTGGGGTGGCGAGTTCGAACCCGGGTTGCCATTCGAGCCGATTTCGTGATTAACTGCCGCCATGCGCGTGCATCTTGCTCCGACCCGACTTGTAGTCATCGTCGTGTAGACGCTCGCGCCCATACATCCGCGTGCGTCGAGGCCTCCCGTTCGGGAGGCCGTTTGGTTTTTCGGCGCCGGTGCTCACGTCCAGCTCTCGCCCCACTCTCGCCCGTCTCGCCCGTCTCGCCCGTCCGCCAGCCAGCCAGTACCAGGAGTCACCCATGAACCAACCAGGGATGAAGATCACCGGGGCCCAAGCCCTGATCAAGAGCCTCGAGATGGAAGGCGTCGAAGTGGTCTTCGGGCTGCCCGGCGGCTGCATCCTGCCTGCCTACGACCCCTTGCTCGACAGCACCATCCGCCACATCCTGGTGCGCCACGAGCAGGGCGCCGGCCACATGGCCGAAGGGTACGCGCACGTCACCGGTCGGCCCGGGGTGGCCTTGGTGACGAGTGGCCCTGCGGCCACCAACATGGTCACGCCGCTGATGGACGCATACATGGACTCGATCCCGATGGTGTGCATCACGGGCCAGGTGCCCACGACGGCGATCGGCACCGATGCGTTCCAGGAGTGCGACACGGTGGGCATCACCCGGAGTTGCACCAAGCACAACGAACTCGTGATGACGGCGCAGGACGTGCCGATGGCGGTGCGCCAGGCCTTCCACATCGCCACCACCGGCCGTCCCGGTCCCACGCTCATCGACGTCCCCAAGGACGTGCTGACATCGACGATGGAGTGGTACTGGCCGACCGACGAAGAGGTCGTCGCCAGCCTGCCTGGATACCGACCCAACGTGAAGGGTCACCCGAGGATGATCAAGGAGGCCGCGAAGCTCATCCTCGAGAGCGAGCGTCCCATCCTCTACGCCGGGGGTGGCATCCTCAAGGCACGAGCCGCCGACGCGTTCCGCGAGCTCGCCGAGCTCACCGGCATCCACGTCGTCACCACCCTCATGGCCCGCGGTGCCTTCCCCGACAGCCACCCGCTGTGCCTCGGAATGCCCGGGATGCACGGCAACGCCACTGCCATCACGGCCATGCAGAAGGCTGACCTGTTGATCAACCTCGGCGCCCGGTTCGACGACCGGATCACGGGGAAGATCTCGGGCTTCGCGCCCGAGGCAAAGGTCATCCACGTCGACATCGATCCCGCCGAGCAGGGCAAGGTCCGCCGACCCGACGTGCCGATCGTCGGCGATGCGAAGTACTGCATCGAGGAGATCATCAAGGCGATCAAGGACCTCCTCGCGACCGGCACGGTGCAGGCCGACACCGGCGCCTGGAAGAGCCGGATCAGCGGGTGGCGCGAGCAGTTCCCCCTCAGCTACGAGCCGAGCGAACCCGGCGAGGCGCTGAAGCCGCAGTTCTGCCTCGAGCAGCTGCGCGACAACGCTCCTCCCGGGACGATCCTGGTGAGCGGCGTCGGCCAACACCAGATGTGGAGCAGCCAGTACTGGCGGTTCGAAGAGCCGTACACCTGGGTGAACTCCGGTGGCTTGGGCACCATGGGTTTCAGCGTGCCCGCCGCGATCGGTGCCAAGGTGGCGCATCCCGACAAGACGGTGTGGGCCATCGACGGCGACGGCTGCTTCCAGATGACCGCGCAAGAGCTCGTCACCGCAGCCGTCGAGCGGATCCCGGTGAAGGTCGCGATCCTCAACAACAGCTACCTCGGCATGGTCCGCCAGTGGCAGGAGATGTTCTACGACGAGCGGTACAGCGAGGTGTACCTCTCACCCGACGTGCCCAACTTCGTCATGTGGGCCGAATCGATGGGCTGCGTCGGCATCCGCGTCGACAGCCCCGAAGAGGTGCGACCGGCCATCGACAAGGCCAACAGCATCAACGACCGGCCCGTGGTGATCGACTTCCGTGTCGATGCCCGCGAGAAGGTGTTCCCCATGGTCCCCGCCGGGTTCAGCAACGACGACGTCTTGCTACCCGCATCACAGGAAGAGCGTCGGAGCGCATTGCGATGAGCACCACCAACAGCGCCGTCAACCATCACATCCTCTCGGTCCTCGTGCAGAACCGGCCCGGCGTGCTCGCCCGAGTGGCCAGCCTGTTCGCCCGCCGCGACTTCAACATCTACAGCCTGGCTGTCGCTCCGGCCGAAGAGGACGGCTTCAGCAGGATCACGATCGTGGTCGACGTGGAGTCCACGTCGCTCGAGCAGATCACCAAGCAGCTGTTCAAGCTGATCGAGGTGGTGAAGATCAGCGAGCTCGATCCGCGCCGCTCGGTGGAACGCGAACTGCTTCTGGCCACCGTGCGGGCGAGCGCCGACCAGCGAGGACAGGTGGTCGAACTGGTGAACATCTTCGAAGGCAAGATCCTCGCGGTCGGGGTCGAGGCGATTACCGTGTCGCTCGACGGCCACCCGGACAAGCTCGACGACTTCGAAGAGTTGCTCTCCGGCTACGGCATCGTCGAACTCCAGCGCACCGGACGTGTGGCGCTTCCCAAACTCGATCGTGAGGCCCGTCTCCGCGCGGTCTCGAACAAGCAAGGAAAGGCTGGCTGAGATGGCCGCACAGATGTACTACGAGGCAGACTGCGATCCGTCGATCATCAGGGGTCGCAAGGTGGCCATCATCGGCTACGGCTCGCAGGGTCACGCCCACGCCCTCAACCTGAAGGAGTCCGGCGTCCAGGTGGTGGTCGGTCTGCGCGAAGGCTCGAAGTCTGCCGCCAAGGCAGAGGCCGCCGGCCTGAAGGTCATGGGACTGAGTGAGGCCGCCAAGTGGGCCAACGTGATCATGCTCACCATGCCCGACACCGAGCAGAAGGCGACCTACGAGGAGTTCATCAAGCCGCACATGCGCAAGGGCAAGGCGCTCGTGTTCGCCCACGGCTTCAACATCCGCTTCAAGCGCATCCGGCCGCCGAAGACCGTCGACGTGATCATGGTCGCCCCCAAGGGTCCGGGCCACCTCGTCCGTCGCACCTACACCGAAGGCGGTGGCGTACCTGCGCTCATCGCCGTCCATCAGGACGCGACCGGCGGTGCCAAGGAGCTCGCGCTCAGCTACGCCGAGGCCATCGGAGGCGCACGCGCCGGTGTGATCGAGACCACCTTCGCCGAGGAGACCGAGACCGACCTGTTCGGCGAGCAGGCCGTCCTGTGCGGCGGTGTCACCTCGCTGGTCCAGGCCGGGTTCGAGACGCTCGTCGAGGCGGGCTACCAGCCGGAGATGGCCTACTTCGAGTGCTTGCACGAGGTGAAGCTCATCGTCGACCTGATGTACGAAGAGGGCATCGCCGGGATGCGGTACAGCATCAGCGACACTGCCGAGTACGGCGACCTGACCCGCGGCCCGCGCATCGTGAACGCGAAGACCAAGCTGGAGATGAAGAAGATCTTGAAGGAGATCCAGACCGGCAAGTTCGCGAAGGAGTGGGTGGCCGAGAGTGAAGCCGGCCGCGCCAAGTTCTCCGAGTTGCAGCAGGCCGGCCGCAAGCATCAGATCGAAGAAGTCGGCGCTCAGCTGCGTTCGATGATGCCGTTCCTCGGTGCGGGCAAGCAGAAGGTGTCCGACGTCAGCGGCGGCTGATCTCGAACCGTCACACGCTGATCCTTCTGGTCGCGCATCGCTGCAGAACACCGCAGCAATGCGCGACCAGTGTCGTTGTCGCCCGGCGGCCAAAATCCGACTTGTTGAGTCGGGAATTGGACCAGTAGGGTGGCGCCGCCAACACGACGGCAGCACGACGAGAGGGGAAGACAGATGTCGCAGGAGTGGGGTTTCGAGACCCGTCAGATCCATGTGGGCGGAGAGCCGGATCCGGCTACCGGTGCTCGCGCCGTGCCGATCTACCAGACCACGAGCTTCGAGTTCCGAGACTCGGCGCACGCCCAGAACCTCTTTGCGTTGGCCGAGATCGGCAACATCTACACCCGCATCATGAACCCCACGCAGGGTGCGCTCGAGGCCCGTCTGTCGAGCCTCGAAGGCGGTGTCACGACAGCGGTCGGTCTGCCCGGTGCGCTCGTGGTCAGCTCTGGCCAGGCTGCCGAGACGCTGGCGATCCTCACCCTTGCCGAGGCCGGCGACCACATCGTCTCCAGCCAGTCGCTCTACGGGGGCACCTACAACCTCTTCCACTACACGTTGCCGAAGATGGGCATCGAGGTCACCTTCGTCGATGACCCCGACGATCTCGAGCAGTGGGCCTCCGCCGTCCGGCCGAACACCAAGGCGTTCTACGGCGAGGTGCTCGCCAACCCGAAGAACGATGTGTTCGACATCGAAGGCGTGAGCAAGGTCGCCCACGCGAACGGCGTCCCGCTGATCGTCGACAACACCGTTCCGACGCCGTACCTCATCCGTCCGTTCGAGTGGGGCGCCGACATCGTGGTGCACAGCCTCACGAAGTTCATCGGCGGCCACGGCACCTCCATCGGTGGCGCGATCATCGATGGCGGGACGTTCGACTTCGGCGCCAGCGGCAGGTTTCCGAACTTCACCGAACCCGACCCCAGCTATCACGGCCTGCCGTTCTGGCCGGCCCTCGGCGCCGGTTCGTACATCATCAAGGCCCGTGTCCAGATGTTGCGCGACCTCGGTTCGGCGATCTCGCCGTTCAACGCGTTCATGATCCTGCAGGGCCTCGAGACACTGAGCCTGCGCATGGATCGCCACTGGTCGAACACCGACAAGGTCGCCGCGTACCTGTCCGGGCGCCCCGAGGTGGAGAGCATCGCCTATGCCGGTCTGGAGAGCAGCCCGTGGCACGAGCGTGCCAAGAAGTACGGCGGCGGCAAGGGCTATGGCTCGGTGATCGCGTTCGACATCAAGGGCGGGCGCGAGGCCGGCCAGAAGTTCGTCGACGCGCTCGAGCTGCACAGTCACGTGGCCAACATCGGTGACGTCCGCAGTCTCGTGATCCACCCCGCCAGCACCACGCACAGCCAACTCACCGAAGAAGAGCAGGTCTCCGCCGGCGTCTTCCCGGGTCTCGTGCGCCTGAGCGTCGGTCTCGAATCGATCGAGGACATCCTCGCCGATCTCGACCTCGGCTTCGCCGCTGCCGCCCAGTAGCCCTGCAGCCGAGTCACCTTCCTGCGAGCCGGGCCCGGCGCGCGTCCGCGTGGCGCCGCCGGGCCCGTGCCCGTCGGCGGGTTGGATCGGGTCGAATCAGGCTGGACGACCCTGGCCGCCGTTGCGGGGTCGTGCCTACCGTCGAGTCGCTTCGCTCGTCGGAGTGCGCGAGTTCGAATGGGTCGTCGAGATGGTGCAGGCGGTCGTGTCGCCCGTGACGCTGCTCACCCTCGACACAGGACCTGATCACCTCGGTCCGACGGCATCACTCGACGAGTTTCTCCAACGTCGGCACGATCTCGCCAGGCGTCGGCATCGCGGCGATCTCCTCCGCCACCGATCGGGCGCCTTCGTCGCATGCGCCGGCCAACAGCTCACGCACCATGAGTGCCAGGTCATCGGCGGTGCGCTCGTTCATCTCTGCCACCTCGCCCGCGTTGGCGCGGGCCAGCGCGTCGGCGTTGTCCCACTGGTCGGCGGCGATCGGCACGCACAGCTGCTGCACACCCGCTGCGGCAGCAGCGATCAGCGTGCCCGCCCCAGCATGTGAGACCACCAGCACGGCGCGTTCGAGCAACAGCGACTGTGGCACCCATGTCTCCACGCGCACGTTGCTGGGCGTGACGCCGAGCACGTCGGCGACAGCGGCATTCCCGATCGTGGCCACCACGTCGGCATCGATCGCAGCGAGCGCGGTGAGCAGCGGTTGCCAGGGACCGTGGAGTCCCACCTCCGTGCCGAACGTGACGTAGATGCCCGGCCGGTCGCGGCCGAAGCCGTCCAGCCAGGATGGTCGATCGGCGACGGCCGCGGGAACCGCCACCGGCCGCATCGGTGTGAGCTGCGCGTGCGGAGTGCTCATCGACGGCGGGAACGGGTGGAGGTAGACGTGGTCGAACCAGCCGGCGTCGCTGGGTGGAGCCAGTCCTTCGTCCATCCACAGCGGGGCCACGCTGTCGGCGACGCGTTCGGTGACGTCGGGCGCAACGACGTCACTGAACGCGACCGTGACGTGCGGGATGCCGCGGGAGCTGGCGAGTGGTGCGGCGGCCAACTCGGCAACCTCGTGGATCACGAGGTCGGGACGCAGTTCGTCGAACAGAGGCCGGAGCGCATCGCGCATCACCGGTGCCGAGAGGTTGCCGAACATGATCGGCATCGCCTCGCGGCGACGATCGCGAGGAGCGAGCTGTGAGAGGTGTCCGGCGAGCGCTGCGAAGCGCACGTTGCGCGGCCCCGCATCCGGCCCCGCCGGTCGGGTCTCGATGCCGAACGCCTCGATCCCACGACACGAGCTGGGACCTGTGGCCCAGACGAGGTCGTGGCCGCGAGCCCGCAGAGCGAGCGCAAGCGGTAGCACGGGATGGATGTGGCCGGCGCCCGGTGTGGACGTGACGAGGATGCGCATCGACGCTCCTTTCCCCGCGAGCATGGCCGACCAGACTGCCGGGCGCCATCGCGTCGCCGTCAGGGGGTGTCGAGGTCGCCCTGCTCGCCCTGGTCGCCCTGCTGGCGGAGGAAGTGCTCGAAGTCGGCTGCGAGGTCGTCGCCGCTGGGCAGTGATGCTTCGGCGCGACGGTCGTACTCGGCTTCGAGCATGGTCAGGTAGAGCCCGGCCTGGCGATCCTCGGTCACTGCTTCATCGTGGAGGAGGCGCCAGCGGGCGATGTCGTCGTTGAACCGTGCGTGACCCGTTGGCACGTCGAGCACGTGCTCGAGATGCTGCAGCAAGGCGACGGACGACTTCGGGTGGCGAGCATTGCCCAGATAGTGCGGGACCCC
>JAYSLK010000007.1:0-4352 GCA_043725585.1 Actinomycetota bacterium | reverse complement strand
ACCGTGTCGCAGTCGAGTGGCACCGTGCGCATCGAGCCGATGGCATCGATCAGTGGCACGTACTCCACTCGGGGTTCGTTCAAGGCGACCATCACACCGTTGTGGCCTTCTTCGAGAGCTCGGACTGCAGCAGCACCGAAGCGGTTCCCGAGCAGGCGGTCCAACGCCGTCGGTGTCCCGCCGCGAACGAGGTGACCGAGCACCACGGTGCGTGCCTCCTTGCCGGTGAGCCGGGTCAGCTCGGCCGCCACCTGCTGGCCGATGCCACCGAGCTGTTCGGCCTGATCGTGTGCCTTGCCCACGACGGCGCGGCCGCCGCCCTTCGACGCCGCGCCTTCGGCCACCACCACGATGGCGAAGTGGGCGCCGCGCTCGCCTCGCCGCCTGATCATCTCTGCGACGGGCTCCAGGTCGAACGGGATCTCCGGGATGAGGATCGCGTGCGCCCCGGCGGCGACTCCTGAGTTGAGCGCGATCCACCCCGCGTAGCGACCCATCACCTCCACCACGAACACCCGGCTGTGCGAAGTGGCCGTGGTGAACACTCGGTCGATCGACTCGGTGGCGATCGCCACTGCGGTGTCGAACCCGAACGTGGTCGAGGTCTTGTCGAGATCGTTGTCGATGGTCTTCGGCACGCCGACCACGCGAAGACCCGCCTCGAACAACCGTTGACCGATCGCCAACGATCCGTCCCCCCCGATCGTGATCAACGCGTCGATGCCCGCGTCATGGAACAACGACACCAGATGTTCTGTCCGGTCCTCGTAGATGAAACTGCCATCGGCCTGTTCCACCGGGAAGTTGCACGGGTTGCCACGGTTCGTGCTGCCGAGGATCGTGCCGCCCAAGTGGCCGATCCCCCGCACCATGTGTCGCTCGAGGACGAACGTGCCGCTGTCTTCGACGTAGCTGTCGGGGAACATCAGTCCGTTGAAGCCGTCGCGGATGCCGACGACCTCCCACCCTCTGGCTCTGGCCGACAGGGTGGCCGACCGGATGACGGCGTTCAGGCCGGGAGCGTCCCCACCGCCTGTACTGATCGCGACTCGCATTCGGCAGGTCTAACACGCTCGTGAACACCGCCGTGACGGCAAGATCGGGTTGCGCGAGAACGATCGTTCTCGTAGAGTGAGAACATTCGTTCTCACCTGGAGGTACCGACATGACAACCATGGCTGCCCGACCGCCGCTTCCGCCGTTCGACGAAACCTCCGCTACGGCGAAGGTGCGAGCGGCCGAGGCGGCGTGGAACAGCCGCGACCCCGAGCGGGTTGCGGCGGCGTACACGGAGGACTGCGTCTGGCGCAACCGGAGCGAGTTCGTCCGCGGCCGCGACGAGATCGTCGGGTTCCTGCGTCGCAAGTGGGAACGCGAACACGACTACGCACTGCGCAAGGACCTGTGGGCGTTCAGCGGCCGCCACATCGCGGTGCGCTTCCAGTACGAGTGGCACGACGACCAAGGTCAGTGGTTCCGTTCGTACGGCAACGAGAACTGGGAGTTCGACGACCTCGGCTACATGCAGCGCCGCGAGGCGAGCATCAACGACGTCGCGATCGAGGCCGCCGACCGACGCATCATCGGGGCGCGGGCCGACGGCGACACGAGCGGCATCCCACTGCGATGAGCCCGGCGTCCACGATCGCTCCCGATGCCGCCAGTCGAGCAATCCTCGACGCGGCCGACCGACTGTTCTACGAACGCGGCATCGCCGGTGTCGGCATGGACGAGATCCGCGACGCCGCACGCGTGTCGTTGCGCCGCCTGTACTCGGTTCACCCCTCGAAGCGCGATCTCGTGTCGGCCTGGCTGAACGATCGGCACACGCGCTGGATGGGTTGGTTCACCGACGCAGTCGATCGGCACGCCGCGGGCGGAACCGACGCTCTCGTCGCGACGTTCGACGCGCTCGACGACTGGGTCGACACGCCCGGCTATCGCGGCTGTGCCTTCCTCAACTCGATCGCCGAGACCAGCGAGATCGACGACGAGCATCGAGCGATCGTTGCGTCGCACAAGCGATCACTCGTCGAACATCTGTCGTCGCTCGCCATCCGCGACCACCCGGACGCACCCTCGTGGTTGGCGCCCGCCATCGCTGTGCTGCTCGACGGAGCGATCGTCCAGTCCGCCGTCTTCGGTGATCACGCACCCATCAGCGCAGCGCGTTCGGCCGCACTGCATCTCACTCGAACAACGGACCACTCATGAACCTGTCGATCGAATCCCTCTGGCGGTATCCGGTGAAGAGCCTCGCCGGCGAACAACTCACAGCGGCCGATGTCACCATCCACGGCATCGTCTGCGATCGGGTGGTGCACGTGCGCGGGCCCGAAGGCATCCGCACGTCACGTCGTCAACATCGGTTGCTCGGTCTCCGTGCGACGATCGGCGACGACGGCGAACCGTTGGTCGACGGGTTGCCGTGGGCCTCGGCGGCTGTCCTGGATCGTGTGCGCGACGCCGCCGGCGAGGACGCGGTGATCATGCGTTCCGACCCGCACGAACGATTCGACATCCTGCCGCTCCTCGTTGCGACCGATGGCGCCGTCACCGAGTTCGGTCGCGACGTCCGTCGCTTGCGGCCGAACATCGTGATCGGTGGCGTGGAGGGCATGGCCGAACGCGGTTGGGGGGGATCTGAGCTCCACATCGGCGACGTGGTGATCCGGCTCGATTCGCTGCGTGGCCGGTGCCCGATGACCACCGTCGATCCCGACACGTTGGAGCGCGACCCCGAGGTGTTGCGCGACATCGCCCGACGGTTCCGCGGCCGCCTCGCGCTCAACGCCGAGGTGCGACGTCCCGGCACCGTTCAGGTCGGAGATCCAGTGCGCCTCGTCACCCCAGGTCGCGTCGATTCCCGTCGCTGACCACGTGCTTGTTGACGACTCCTTGAGCCTTGCCGAGGTGGTGGCGCCAGACGTTTGAAACCAGACAGTCAGAGGGAGCCGCATCTCACGGTCCGGCTCTGCCTCGAGGACGCCACCATTCGTTACGCACCAGCTCACTCAGATCGACCGACTCGACGCCGGCTCACCGGGCCGCTGACCGGGCCGCGCCCCGATAGGGCTCCCCGGCTGGACGCCGGGTTCACGCTCGTCGAACTGATGATGGCGATCGTGCTCAGCTCGATCATCGGCGGCGTGCTGGTCGCGGCGTTGATGACGAGTCTGAACGCGGCCGACTCGACATCGTCGACGGTGGCGAGCTCGATCGACACGCAACTGATCTCGACGTTCCTCGCCGTCGATGCCCAAGCCGCCGGTGGCACCGATCCCGGCACGGCACGCGAGGTCGCCGACGTCGGCGTGTCCACCGTGGCCGACGCAGCGGGGTGGGCCGGCTGCGAACAGGCCGGCGCGCTCGTCGTCCGTTTCGCTTGGATCGAGCGCTCGGTCTCGACCGCGGACAAGGTGGTCGTCACCTACGGCCTGTCGCCCGACGGCTCGTTCGTCCGCCGAGCGTGCGAAGGCCCGGACACGACGACGGCGGTGCTGGGTCGGCGAGTGACGTCAGCGAACGTCACCTGCGACTCCTCCAGGGTCTGCACCGGCATCCCTGATGAGGTGACGCTTGCGCTCGCCGGCGGAGACAGCCGCGCACCCTTCGACGTGACCTTGAGCGCCAGCCTGCGACCGGAGGCACAGGGCGAGCCGACGTCGATCAACTCGGCCGAGGTGCCGCTGCTCGCGGTCGGCGCCGGGTCGTGTCCCGCGCTGTCGCTCGATGGGTCGGGCGCGACCCATGTGCTCGGCGCGGCGATCGTCAACACGTCGTGCGGCGCCTCGCCCATCCGCGGTGATCTCACCCAGTTGCGGGCCACCGGCACCACCTCGCTTCTGACTCGAACGAACAACCCGTTCGCCGACACCGCGACACCCGCGGTGTGCGACCGGAGCTCCGCCCCGAAGCTGGGGTCGAGCGATGGGCCCGACTCCGTGACGCTGTACTCCTCGCCGGTCACGATCTCCTCGTCGGTGGAGTTCCAGCCTGGACGCCATGTCTTCTGCAACGGATTGACCGTCGAGGGCGGTGCGACGGTGACCGGCTCCGGCGTGCTGTGGTACGTCGTCGACGGCGGGGTCACGATCTCGGAGAAGTCGACCGTGTCGCTGACGCCGGCGACGTCGGGCGACTACGCCGGGTTGCTGCTGTGGTCGGCAGGACCTCAACCGGTGTGGATCGCCAGCGGCGCCACGGTCGACGACCTCGCGGGTGCGGTCTACGTGCCCCGAGCTCGACTCGATCTCGCCAGCACGACGGGTATCCGCCTCGGTGCAGCGGTCGCCGATCAGGTGGCGATCAGCGGCAGTGGGCCCACCCGGTTCGGGCAGCCGAGCCCCATG
>JAYSLK010000006.1:0-2636 GCA_043725585.1 Actinomycetota bacterium | reverse complement strand
CGCCGAGCCGTGAGGGCCTCAATGGTGGTAGCGGTGGTAGCGGTGGTCGTGGTGGCCGTGGTGGCCGCGTTGCCGGCTCTGATACCTGCTGCATCGACGCTGTCGGCCGGGGTGGCCGCCGCAGCGCCGACAACCTGCACCACCATCTACACGGTGACGTCGGGCGACTCGTGGTTCGCGATCTCGAAGAAGACCGGCGTATCGATGAACGCGTTGTACTCCGCCAACGGCACCACAGCGTCGTCGCCGCTGTTCCCCGGAATGCAGTTGTGTCTGCCTGCCGGTGCCACCGTCACGACGGTGACCGGCGTGACCACGCCGCCGCCCGGTCAGCTGTCGGTGAACCTTGCCGCGTTCCCCACGCAGGGTCCGTGCTGGTTCATCGACTCGTGGCAGGCGCCGCGGGGTGGAGGGCGATTGCACGAAGGTGTCGACATCATGGCCAAAGCCGGCCAGTACGTCTACGCCGTGCAGGACGGCGCCCTCTCGAAGCAGACCTTCGATCGGCCTGGGTCGTTGTCGGGCAACGCCTGGTGGCTCACCGGCACGGAGGGCAGCTACTTCTTCTACGCCCATCTGTCTTCCTTTGCGCCCGACCTGAAGGTCGGGTCCAAGGTCGCGGCGGGACAGATCATCGGGTACATCGGCCGCACCGGAAACGCGTCGGGAGCACATCTGCACTTCGAGGTGCACCCCAAGGGCGGCGCTGCGGTGAACCCGACACCCATCGTTCGCGCGGTCGACGGGTGTCGCAACACCGCGCCACCGCCTCAGCCAGGCGGTGTGTTGCCGGTGCCGCCGAGCACGGTCGCGCCCGCCGGCTCGGGCGGTCCGCCCGCCCCGACGCCCGCCCCGACGCCCGCCCCGACGAACACAGCCCCGACGGCACCCGCCCCGGGCTCGTCGTGGCAGTTCTTCTCGCCGAAGACCGCATACGACTCCGCGTGGGCCGGTGGCTCGCTTGCTGCCTTCACGCGCCAGATCGTGAAGGTCAGCGGCATCAACGGCGTCCCATCGGCCACCACGGGCGTCGTGGCGCGGCTCACCGTCTCGGGGGCCGTCGCCAGCGGGTACCTCGTTGCATATGCCTGTGACACCGGTGCTCCTGTGGCATCTCAGCTGAGTTTTCGCCCCACCGGCGGTGCCGTGGGCACCTCGATCGTGCGGGTGACCAAAGGCCAGATCTGCGTGACCACCAGCGCGGCCGCGAAGGTGAAGGTGGAAGTGCTCGCGGCGCAGGCAGCGACCGGTGTCGGGCTCCAGCCGATCACGGCCACTCGCGTGCTCGACACTCGCACCACCGCGCGACTCACCCCCGGCAGTCAGATCCAGATCGCGAACTCGGTGCTCGGAGCGCCCAGCGATGCCCAGGCGCTGTCCTTCGCAGTGACCTTGGTCGACCCGGCCGCTGCAGGCACCTTCTCGATGGGCTTCTGCGGTCAGGGCCTGTGGAACACACCTGTGGGCACCGATCCGGTCTCGTCGTTCGCGATGACGATGCGGGTGAACCCGTCGGGTTGGTGCCTCACGAGCACGGTGGCCACCGATGTGATCATCGACGTCACCGGGGTCTGGGCAGGGCCGTCGAAAGTCTCGACGGTCGATCCGCTCCGGATCTTCGATTCTCGAACCGGCGGGGCGGGCTCGGTCGGCCAGGACAGCGTGGCCGTGCAGGTTGCCGGGCTCGGGGGTGTTCCCGCCGGAGCGACCAGTGCAGTGCTCGCCCTCACGGTGGTGACCGCTAGTGGGGGCACCAGCGTGTTCGCGTTCCCGTGTTCGGAAGGTCCAGGTTCGGGCACGGTGATCGCTGCGGTGTCGAACCGAGTGGCGACGGCCGTGGTGCCGGTGCGACTCGTCGGTGGTCAGGTGTGTCTGAAGAGCATCAACCCGGCCGATGTGATCGTCGACGTGGTCGGTGCGGGCTGACGGCACACAGCGCGAGGTTCAGCCGAGGCCTCGAGAGTCCTGCTTGAGGGCCGTGTCGATCGACAGCGCCGCGGCGACGACGAGCGCGTTCAGCGGTTGTGCCAGGCGAGTGTGGATCTGCACGACGTAGTTGTCGGCGGTGGTGAACAGCGTCTTGGCCAGGCCTTCGAAGGTCTTCGTGACCCGTGCGATCTCGGTCCCGGTGTGGTCCTCGATGCGGAAATCCCACGCCCGCCAGTTCTCGGCCTTGATCGACCCGTAGGTGTGCTCACCGGCCAAGAGCGTGAAGTGGATCTTGCCGAAGACGTTGTCCTGCACGATTCGGCCGATCTCGCGATCTTGACCATCGCTGACGACCACCGTGCTCTTGAACACCTTCGCCGGTCGCGTGAGCCGCAGCACGACGTTGCCGTGAGCATCGGTGATCTCCATGCGGTGGGTGAGGAACTGATCGAGGCTCGATACCAGTCGCAGCACCTTCTTTGCTGTGCTCTGGCCCACCTGGTTCACGGCTGCGAGCTGGCGACCGTCACGATCGAACACCCCGTACTGGTTGTTCAGCTCGATGATCTTGGCCTTCTGATTCACGATCAGAACCGGCTCGTCGAAGATCGATCCCGAGCCGGTGAACGCCGATGGCCCGACCGAGGCGCTGCGCCGTGACCTGTCGCCGGAGGTCATCCGTTGGATGAGTGCCGGGTTGGCCTCGT
>JAYSLK010000005.1:0-2185 GCA_043725585.1 Actinomycetota bacterium | reverse complement strand
CAACGGGTGCTGCACAACTTGGTGCGCCTGCTCACGGGCAGTGCGGCCGACTTCCTCGACGACTACTTCGAGAGCGAGCTGCTGAAGGGCTTGCTGTCGTCGTCGGGCATCATCGGCACGAAGGTCGGCCCGCGGTCGCAGGGCTCTGGCGTCGTGTTGCTGTTCCACAACATGGGTGAACAAGACGGTGTGTTCGGCAACTGGGGCTTCCACAAGGGTGGTAACGGTGGCCTCACACAAGTGCTCGCACGTGCGGCTCAGTCCTTCGGCGCCGAGATCAAGTTGGAAGCAGCGGTGTCGAAGGTGGTCACGGCCAACGGACGTACCACGGGCGTCGCATTGGTCGATGGCACCGAGTTGTTCGCTCCCATCGTGGTCAGTGCGCTCGACCCTCGTCGAACCTTCCTCGAGCTGGTCGAGCCCCGCGAGCTGCCCGAGGATCTGGTCGAGAACATCCAGCGCTACAGGTTCCAGGGAACGTCGTCGAAGGTGAACTTCGCGCTCGACGCGCTGCCGGTTTTTCCCGGTCTCGACGGCACCCAGTTCCGTGGCTTCACCAACATCGCACCGTCGATGGACTACTTGGAGCGTGCCTTCGACGAGGCCAAGTACGGCTGGTACTCCTCGAAGCCGTACCTCGACTGTTGCATCCAATCGACGATCGACCCCGACATGGCTCCGGCAGGCAAGCACGTCATGTCGTGCTTCACGCACTACACGCCGTACAAGCTCAAGGGAAGCGACTGGGACACCGAGCGAGACAACCTCGGCGACACCGTGCAGCGCCGATTGGAAGAACTGTTCCCTGGCTTCTCCGAGCTGGTGCTGCGCCGAGAAGTGGTCACGCCGCTCGACATCGAACGCACGGTCGGGCTGTCGGAAGGCAACATCTTCGCCGGCGAGCTGATGTCGCCACAGCTGTACTTCTTCCGCCCTGCCCCGGGTTGGAACCAGTACCGCACCCCGATCGGCGGGTACTACCAGTGTGGATCGGGCACGCATCCCGGTGGCTGCGTGACCGGCGGACCGGGACGCCTTGCGTCGCAGCAGATCGTGCGCGACGTCGCGAGCGGGAAGGCGTCTTCGAGCACGGTGGTCGCTGAGTGAGGCCTGCGCTACGCTGACGTCATGAATGTTGCGAGCGCAAGTAGTTCTCCAGACGTTGGCGTCGACGGTTCTGTTGGATCACCGGTGATGCAGCGGTTCCCGATCGGGTTCCAGTGGCCGACGATCGACCCGTTCTTGTTCTGCGTGCATCACCTCGACCACTACCCGGCGGGGAACGCGGTCCACGGACCGGCGGCGTCGTTGGACGGGCGTGACCTCGGCCAGGACTTCGCCGGCAAGGATGGTTGGCGGATGTACCACGGCGACCTCGTGCCCGGGTTTCCCCAGCACCCGCACCGCGGATTCGAGACGGTCACGTTCGTTCGCCGCGGTCTGGTCGACCACAGCGACTCGCTCGGCGCCGGCGCGCGCTACGGCGGGGGTGATGTGCAATGGCTCACCGCTGGGAAGGGCATCGTTCACAGCGAGACGTTCCCGCTGCTCGACGCCGACGGCCCGAACACCCTGGAGCTGTTTCAGATCTGGGTGAACCTGCCGGCAGCCGACAAGTTCGCCGAGCCACACTTCTCGATGTTGTGGGCCGACGACATCCCGCGCCTCGAGGTGCGCGACAGCGAGGGCAGGCTGGCAGAGATCACCGTGGTGGCCGGATCGATCGGCGGTCTCGTTCCGCCTCCTCCGCCGCCCGCGTCGTGGGCATCGCGTGCCGACAGCGATGTCGCGATCTGGCACATCCGGTTGGAAGCGGGCGCGACGTGGGTGATGCCGGCGGCCGATGGCGCCGACACGGTGCGAGTGGCCTACGTGTTCGATGGGCAGGGCGTCGACGCACACGCCGGCTTCGATGGCGACCGTGTTGCGGTCGGCAACGGCGCGATGCTGGCCGGCGACCGGGATGTCGTGGTGCACAGCGACGGTGGTGCCGAGGTGCTGGTGCTGCAGGGCCGACCGATCGGCGAGCCCGTCGCCCAGTACGGGCCGTTCGTGATGAACGACCGCGCGGGCATCGAACAGGCCTTCGCCGACTATCGAGCCACCCAGTTCGGCGGGTGGCCCTGGCCATCGGACGAACCGGTCCACGGCTCCGACCCGCAACGCTTCGCACGACGCCCTGACG
>JAYSLK010000004.1:0-4434 GCA_043725585.1 Actinomycetota bacterium | reverse complement strand
TGGTCCTCCGTTCACAACGCTCCCCCGTCTCCGACTCGCTGTCCCCATCGTTGGAGCACCTGTCCCAGACCTCCGAAGGTGACCACTCGGAACTCTTCGGCTGCCGCCACGCCGTGCTCGGCACCGACGCGGGTGGCGCCGGCTCGCAGCAGTGGCTCCATCAGGGGCTGCGGGTCACCCGAAGCGACGACCTGTTCGGCAATCGGCAGCCTCCATCCACCGGTGTCGGCCTGAAGCACCAGTTGGCGGGCGTAGTTCCGGAGCATGGTGCGATGTGCGCAGCCCGCAGCTATCTTCCGGTCGAGCGTTGCTGAGACGTCGACCACATCGGTCACGTCCATCACCCGTCGGCCGAAGTACCAACGTTCGAACGCGCCATGCGGCCGCAGACCTTCGTCGAGGTGATCCGGATGATGGAGGTCGAACTGGCCGGTCCAGAAGGCCTCATCGGTGGCCCGCGCAACTTGCACGTGATCTTGGTTGTCCTCGCCGAACATGCTGAACGGATCGAAGGTCACCAGGGCATACGGGCGGTGGGTGCGAACCTGACGGATGATCTGCTCCCGCAGTGTCACCTCGCTCACGTCGGCCAGCACGTCTGTTGCGTATCCGAGTTCCACGATGTGTGCGACGCCGAGCACATCGCAGGCCCGTTGGAACTCGGCGGTGTTCGCCTCGATCGTCTCGTCCTCGGTCAATCCGATCGAGTCCCAGCGGTCATCGGTGACCCGCACCACCACCACCCGCCAACCCGCATCCGACCATGCGGCCACCGTGCCGCCCAGGAACAAGGCGACGTCGTCGGCGTGGGCGACCACCACCAGCACCACTCTGCCCTCACCCGCCGGCCCTCCGGTGCTCGGGTGAACGGGTCTGATCGTGGCCACGGCGCGATCGTATGCTCACTCCATGCACGAGCTGGGGGCGGAGGGGATCGGCTCGCCGTTC
Organism: Actinomycetota bacterium; assembly: GCA_043725585.1. Taxonomy (GTDB): domain Bacteria; phylum Actinomycetota; class Acidimicrobiia; order Acidimicrobiales; family Ilumatobacteraceae; genus VFMC01. Next base: position 3,486 of record JAYSLK010000004.1, on the reverse strand, counting down.
CCGTACGAAGAGGTGGATGCGGTTGAGGCGCTCCACGGTCTGGGCACGCCACTCGTGGTGTGCGCCAACGATCCGCCGTGGAGTCGACTCGCTCCCGTGCTGCCCACACCGGTTGCCGTGGTCGAGTCGTGGAACATGGATCTCCGCCATCTCGAGCAGACCGTGACCTCGCTACGTGAGGCCCACCCACCGGACGCGCTCGCGGGGTCGACGGTCGTGGGCATCGGCGGAGGAACGGCGCTCGACACCGCCAAGTTCGTCGCGTGGCAGCTCGGGTTGCCGCTGGTGCAGGTGCCGTCGATCACGTCGGTCGATGCTGGTTTCACCGATGCCATTGGCGTGCGAGACGGGGGCACCGTGCGTTACATCGCCAACATCGTCCCGCAACTGGTGGTTCTCGATCTTGCCCTCGTGCTCAGCGCCCCTGCGCATCTCAATCGGGCAGGGATCGGTGACATCTTGTCGTGCCACACGGGGCTCTTCGATTGGCGCCTCGCCTCCAATGCCGGTCACGGCGCGGCATGGAACGACCGTCTGGCCGCGCTGGGCGCCACGTTGCTCGACGAGCTCGAGGCTGTCGCCGATGAGGTCGGAGCGGTCACGGAAGCAGCGGTGCGATGGATCGCGAGTGCCTACCGGCGTATCGGTGCCGCCTGCGCCTGGGCCGGGCACAGCAGATTCGAAGAAGGCAGTGAGCACTTCTGGGCGTACTCGTTCGAGCATCGAACCGGGGCGCACCCGGTACACGGCGAGATCATCGCCTTTGCGGTGTGCGCGCTCGCTCACGTGCAAGGCAACGACCCCAAGCGGGCACGAGACATCGTCGTTCGGTCCATGGCGCGCGCCCATCCCGTCGACGTCGCCGTCGCAGAGGCCGACTTCCGTGAGTGTCTCGCCGGGCTGTCCGTCTTCGCCCGCGAGCATGAGCTCGATGTGTCGGTTGCCGACCTGTGCCCGATCACCGAACGTCAGGTCGACGCGGCCTGGGCCTTCGTGTCGAGCCTTCCACGGCGTTGATCGATCGATCCGAGTGCGACGTGCCCACCCGGGGTGGCAACTCGCACTCCGATGAACCGTGTGGGACTCGGGTTGGAGTGTGGGACTCGGGTCAGGCGGTGAGGGCCGCGGTGTACAGATCACCAAGTTCGGCGACGTCGGTGATCTGATCGATGGGCGGGCCGTCGATCGTGATCTCGTCGAACTCGAGCACGTCGAACACCACGGGCCGGGTCTGCGACTCGTTGTCGCTCTCGAACCGCACGAGTCTGCCGTCGTCGGCGGCCAGCCAGTAGACCGCACGCTCCCCGTATCGAAGCACCACCACATCCACACCGCGCAGCGTGTCGCTGCGCAGGAACGCCGATCCGGGCTCCTGCTCGATCAGCAGGGGGTTGTCGCGCTGTTCGGCAGCCAATCCCGTCACCAGTGCCAACGCCTGGTCGAGTTGGCGGCCCACCGGGTCGGGGTCACGAACCACCCACGGCACCGCAGGCCGTCCCGCCTGCTCGAGCAGCGGTGCCAGGTCGTCGCGAGCCTCCAGCACGGCGTCGCCGGACCAGAACACCTCGCGAACGCCTTGCTCCACGTTGCGGGTGCTCACCTGTGCATGTCCGCGGTGCTCGCTCCAGTCGACCTCACCTTGGAGGTTGATCGTCGCGCCGTCGCCCACCTGCACCGCGAGCTGGAAGCTGGCGCCGTCGCGTTCCACGTTCTGGAACAGCACGTTGGCGAGCATCGCCGACTCCTCCGAGGTGAGGGGTCGCTCGGTGGGCTCGGCCGCGTCGCCACCGCAGGCAGTCAGGGCGAGAGCGCACAACGTCAGCGCGGCCGACCGCCGTGTGCCCCTCATCGATCGGGCACCCGGATCGAGGCGAGATCGACCGCGGGCGGAATCGAGGAGGCCGCCGTCCAGGGAGCCGTCGCCGCGTCCGGCATCGATGGTTGCGCCGAGGGCGCCGGCACGTCGCGGTAGTCGATGCCTTCCGGAGGCGGTGGCTGCTCCCAGACGACCGCAGCGACCGGGATTCGCGAGCCAGGGCATGGGAGGAGCGCTTCGATCGCTTCCGGCAACGACGTCGTGAAGGTGTTGCGGGCAAAGCAGTTCGACGCGGAATGATCGATCGACGGGTCGGGTAGGTACAGCAGGTCGAGTGAGTTGTCCTCGAGCACGTTGCCGTCGATGGTGTTTCGTTCGGGTGTGTAGATGCCGAGGCGGACGACGCCGATCCCGTACGCGCTGTGTCCGCTGACGCGGTTGCGCACCACGGTGTTGGCGGTGCCGCCACCGATGGCGATGCCGCCGCCGAAGAAACCGTTCGCGATCGCTGGTGTTGCAACCTCGGCATTGTCGACGACGAGGTTGCCGGCGATCACCGTTTCGACCTGAGGCGCGAGCAGTTCGGCCTGCTGGGAGTTCGGCGTCATCCCCAAGCGGTTGTGAGCGAACACCGAGTCGATCACATACACGCCGCCCGAGGCGTTGGTGCCGTAGTAGCCGATCGCGTTGTACTCCGCCACGGAATCACGCACCACCACGTCGCACGGCTTGCACTGCCCGACGTAGATCCCCGAGTCGGGATGGCCGCTGACGTACACCTGCTCGATCAACCCACCGCGCGACGCGAACGCGTACACGCCGTACAGCCCATTGTTGTGGGCCGTCACCCAACTGACCCGGTAGCCGTCGAGCGTGTCGCCTCCGCTGCCGTACGCCGTGTCCGGATCGCGTGATCCGTCGATCTCGGTCGAGCCGTTGAAGAGCACGCCGTTCTGTTGGTATCGGCGAACGGTGAGGTTCTCGACGGCGACTCCGTCGGCAGTGACGGCGACGCCGTTCGCCAAGCGGTCCTGCCCATCGAGCACCACCAGGTTCCGGTCGGTACCGCGCACCACGATCCCGTCGGTCTCGACGACCACGGCCTCGTGGTACTCACCCGGCGAGATCAGCACCAGATCCCCAGGTCGCGCCTCGTCGACGGCCGCTTGGATGGTGGTGTACTGCTGTGGTACCCGGAGTACCGAGACCTGGTCGTTGTCGTCGTTCCCGCACGAGATGAGGCCACACGCCAGCACCCCAGCGATCAGGGGGGCACCGATCAGCCGGCGCCGATGCCGCAGGTCAGCGGAGTCTCTGAGCAGGGATGTCACTCCGGATCTCAAGAATTTCTCACCTTCTGCGTCGAACTTGACGATATCAGGAGGCATTTCGCGCCGGATCGATGCTGCGCCAGGGCAGCGCCGGAGCGAACGGGTGGAATCGATCGTGAACGAAGCTGAACCCAACGTCGAACGCGCGTGGTGGACCGTCGCTGCGGTCTCGGTCGGGATGGCCTACCTCGGGTGGCGTTCGGTCGCCACCCTCGACGGCGTGCCGGCATGGTTGGGATGGCCGGTGCTCGGCATCGAGACGTTGGGGGTGCTCGGGGTGATCGTCCTCCTGCTCGGCCTGGCTCGACGACCGTTGCACACCGACGGCACCGCTCACGC
>JAYSLK010000003.1:0-1545 GCA_043725585.1 Actinomycetota bacterium | reverse complement strand
GAGGCCGACGCGTTCAAGTTGCCGCAGTGCAAGGTCGGGGTGTGGGCCGGGTTCGTGTTCATGAACCCCGACCCCGACGCCGAACCGCTGATGGACTTCATCGGCGAGATGGCCGAGCAGTTCGAGGTGTGGGATCTCGGCAACCGCTACAAGCAGGCTCACATCGCCAAGATCGTGCCGTGCAACTGGAAGATCGCCCAAGAGGCATTCTGCGAAGCGTTCCACGTGAACGCGACCCATCCGCAGGTGATGCCGTACCTCGGCGACACCAACAGCCAGGTCGACGTGTGGGAGAACTTCGCACGGGTCATCTCGCCCGGTGGCACGTCCAGCCCGAACCTCGACTGGACACCGACGCAGGATCAGATGATGCGGGCCATGCTCGACGTGCGTGAAGACCAGTCGTCACCGATGCCGGTGACCGAGGAGCAGTCGATGCGAGCGCTCGCCTCGATCGGGAGTCGCGAGCGTTGGCGTCCGATGGCGGGCGACTGGGTCGACCGCATCAGCGATGCCGAGATGATGGACAGCATCGACTACACGCTCTTTCCGAACTTCCATCCGTGGGGTGCGTTCAACCGGATCGTGTACCGCTTCCGGCCCAACGGCGACGACCACAGGAGCGCGCTGATGGAGGTGTTGTTCCTCGCACCGTTCATGGGCGAGCGTCCTCCGCCGGCGGAGATCCACTGGCTCGAGGAGTTCGAGTCGTTCTCCGACGCGCCCGAACTCGGCATGCTGGCCAAGGTGTTCGATCAGGATCTGTTCAACATGCCTCGGGTCCAGACCGGGCTCGAGAGCACCCGCAAGCCGGGCGCAACGCTCGCCAACTACCAGGAGTCGAAGGTGCGCTGGCTGAACAACAAGTTCGACGAGTGGCTGGAGCGACCCTGATGCTCGGCATCCGTCACCCGTTCTCCGGCGCACTCCACGAACGTGATGGCGAGGGCAACGTCCTCGTCACTGCGAACGATGGCACGTGGGGTCGTTTCACGAAGCAGGGCCGCTGGTTGGAGGGCGAGCTCCGCGAGGCCGATCCGCATTTGTGCGGCTGGGTCGCCGGACCGATCATCGCCAACCATCGCATGGTCGACACCGCCCCGAAGTAGCAGCGGTACAGACACAGGACATCCAGAAAGAAGTCGTCCAGGCAGCCCGAGACCGGGCACTCACGAACGGAGGGTCATCATGAGCAGGGAACAGCTCGTGTCGATGACGCGTCGGAACATCGCACACACCAAGAACGGCACCGTGCCGCTCGACGACAGTGTGAAGCGAGTGCCGTCGACGAACTACTACGAACCCGACCGCTGGCAGTTGGAGATGGATCGCATCTTCCGTCGCGTGCCCCTGGTGATGGGCTTCAGCGTCGAGCTCTCGGAAGCCAACTCCTACAAGGCGCTCGATGTGATGGGCACCCCGGTGTTGTTGGTTCGTGGTGACGATGGCGTCCTGCGATCGTTCGTCAACATGTGCAGTCACCGCGGCGCGCAGGTGATGGAGGAGGGATCGGGCACCACACGGCGCTTCTCGTGCCCGTACCAC
>JAYSLK010000002.1:0-2232 GCA_043725585.1 Actinomycetota bacterium | reverse complement strand
GCGGTAGTTGCCGGTCGCCGTCAGCTCGCCGAGCAGTGCGTAGAGCCCGAGGTTGATCCGTTGGATGAACACGAACGCCTTCGGGACCGTGGCGTACTGAGAGATCGGACTGCTCCGGTCGAAGGTGTGGCGCACGATCCGGCTGGCGTACTCGCCGGACCACGTGACCTGCTTGTCCTCGCGGACGCTCTCGTAGAACTGACTGAAGTACACGCCCACGTCGTCATCGGCAACGGGTGCGTCGGGCTGGAGCATGCCGGCGCGCTCGAGGATGCGGCGGAAGGCGGGGACGTCGTGCTCGTAGGCGGCGGTGCGCACCATCGACACGAAGGTGTGCATCTCGGCATCGCTGAAGTGCTTGACGAGTCCGAAGTCGAAGAAGGTGACCTTGCCGTCTCCGTGGAACACGTAGTTGCCCGGGTGTGGATCGCCGTTGAAGAGGTGCATGCCGTACAGGCTGCGGAACACGAATCGGAACAGCGTCTCGCCGATCATGTCGCGTTGGCGCTGGTCCCACGTGAGGGCCTCGGCCCAGGAGTGCCCCGTGACCAGTTCGGTGGTGAGCACGCGGCGGGTGCTGAGCGACGGCACCACGTCGGGCACGTGGATGAACGGGTGATCGCGGTAGTGATCGGCGAAGATCATCTGGTTGCGCGCCTCGAGCTCGTAGTCGAGCTCGTCGGTGATCCGCTCCTTGATCTCGGCCACCATCTCGTCCGGATCGAGCCCGCCGAAGCCCTGCCGCAGGATGGCTCCGAGCAGGTCGGCGTTGCGGAGGTCGGCGGAGATCGCCTCGCGGACGCCCGGGTACTGGACCTTCACGGCGACGGCCCGTTCCTGCCCGGTCGCGGGGTCGATCACGACCGCCCGATGCACCTGGCCGATCGATGCGGATGCCAGAGGTTCAGGGTCCCACTCGACGAACAGTTCGTCTGGTCTGCGTCCGAGCTCTTCGAGGATCACCTGAGCCGCCAGGTCGGCGCTCATCGGCGGCGCATTGGATTGCAGCTGCGAGAGTGCATGTCGCAGCGGACCGGGGAGGCCCTCGTCGAGGTAGCTCGCCATCTGGCCGAGCTTCATCAACGCGCCTTTCATGTTCCCGAGTCGCTCGCCGATCGCCTCCGCGGTTTTCAGCTCTCGCTCGTGATCGAGCTCGATGCGTCGTTCGGCGGATGCAAACACCTTCCGGGCCGCCGTCGAGGCGTAGGAGCCTCCCACCTTGAGACCGAGCGAGGCGATGTCGAGGTTGCGCTGGAGCCGCACGTCGCGTCGGTGCCTGAGGGCGAGCGAACCTGCGACGGCGCCCACGACGCCCAGGATCGTCGTCACCGCCATCGTCGCTCGCTTCACCCCCAGAGGATGCCCCGGTTCCCCGCGACTTCCGCCCGATGTGCCACGCGCCCACCCGAGTCCCACACCCCCACCCGAGTCCCACACCCCCACCCGAGTCCCACACCCCCACCCGAGTCCCACACCCCCACCCGAGTCCCACACCCCCACCCGAGTCCCACACTGCTGAATCGAGTGCCAACCGCCCACCCGGGGTGGCGCGTGCCACTCGCAGCCCGGGTGAGCCGAGTACACGTGGAGCTGTCAGGCGTTGGTGGCGATGGGCGTGTCGAGCCGGGCGCGCTCGACGACGCTGTGTGTCGCCCGGAGCAACGTGGGCACGAATCGATCGGCGTTGGCCACCACGGCGTCGTGATCGCCGTCGACGCGGAATGCTTCGGCGCCCTTGATCGACTCGAACAGACGCACCTGACGGCGCACGGGCACCACTCGATCGCGCATCGTGATCACCACCGACGTGGGCACATCGACCTCGGCCAACCATGGCCGAGACGAGAACGACCCGATCGCTTTGCCTGCCTCGAGCACCGTCCGCCAGTCGTGCATGCTCGCTTCCTGCACAGCCCAGGGTTCCCATTGCTCCGTCTTGCGTTGGAGGTACAGCTGGGCGGTGAGCCAGCGACGGGCCTGCAGCGGGGTGAGCCTGGCGACAGCGGCCAGGCCGGAGAGTCCGAGGAAGCTCAGCCGCTCCTCGCGCGAGGTGACGAAGTACCCCGACGTGGCACAGAGCACGAGACCGGCGACCCGATTCGCATGCTGGCGCCAGATGAGCTGAGCGATCGGTCCGCCCATCGAGTAGCCGACCGGGATGAATCGCTCGATGCCGAGAACATCACAGACGGCCACCACGTCGTCGGCGCAATCCTCGAGCCGGAACTGCTT
>JAYSLK010000001.1:0-4359 GCA_043725585.1 Actinomycetota bacterium | reverse complement strand
CTGCCGGGTGGCGCGGATCGCGATGGCCGGTACCAGCGACCGCGACCACGAGCCGGTGGCGAGCACCACGATTTCGGACCGCAGCCGGCCGCCGCCGTGCAGTGAGACACCGGCGCCATCGCACCCGATCACGCGATCGCGTACGAACCGGACCCCGGCGGACTGCGCGAGTCCCGCCACCGTCCAGGTCGCGCGTTGCGCCCATACAAACCCGCCGATCGGATTGGCCACGCCCCACGCGATGCCCTCGGATCGAATCGACGGCCACCTGTGGACGATCTCGTCAGCGCCCAGCTCCTTGCCGGCGACCCCAAGCGCATCGAGCGCGGCGAGGCTCGCCCGCTCCCATGACCCATCGTCGCCCTGCGGCACCAGGAACAGCACCCCGACCTCGCGGTACAGATCCGCCCCTGTGTCCTGCTCGATTTGCCGCCAGGCCGCACGTGCCCGCAACGTCAGCTCGGAGTAGACCGCCGCCGTGCCGTATTCGAGGCGCAGCACACGGGTGAGCCCACCGGACGCGCGCTCGTCAGCATCGATCGCCCGGGGATCGACCACCGTGACCGATGCCCCGAGCTGCGCCAGGCGCAGGGCACAACCCCAGCCGTAGATCCCACCGCCGACGACGATCGCCCTGGGCGCACTCACACCGCCGCGTGCCGGCCTCTCACCCAGTCCAGCTCGCTGGCGAGCCCCTCGCGGAGCCCAACCGCCGGCTCCCACCCCAACGTCTGGCGCGCCCGGGTCGTGTCTGCGCTCGTGCGTTTCACGTCGCCAGTCTGCACACCGCGGCGGTCGAGCGCCACGGTGGCACCGGCCAATTCCTCGAGCGTCGCGATGACCTCGGACAGCGTTGCCTCCTGGCCACCCCCGATGTTGTAGAGGGAGTGCGGATCCTCGGCCAGCCCGGCGAGGAACGTCCCCTCGACGGCATCGGACACGTGCGTGAAGTCGCGTGACTGCGAACCGTCGCCGAACATCGGGAACGCCGCTCCGTCCATCAGCCGCTCGCACAGGCGGCGCATCGCCATGTCCGGGCGCTGACGGGGTCCGTAGACCGTGAAGTATCGAAGGCCGACCGTCGACAGGCCCCCCAACCGGTAGATTTCGGCCAGGTCTTCACACGCACGTTTGGTCGCGCCATACGGCGAGCGCGGGCTGGTAGGTGTCACACCCTCGATCGTCGGATACGCCTCGGCGTCGCCGTAGACCGACGACGACGACGCCCACACCACCCGCGGACAGCCGGCGTCCTTCGCGGCCTCGAACACGCGTTGGGTGGCGAGGATGTTGTCGTGCACGTACCGCCCGAAGCCCTCGCCGAAACTCCCCCGCACGCCGGGCTGCGCGGCCAGGTGGAATACCACCGGGGCGTCGCGCATGAGCGGCACCAGGTCCGCCTCGGCGAGGTCCAGCTCGTCGAGGTGGAACCTCGACTCGGCGAGGAGCCCTGCGACGTTGTCCTGTTTCGCCGACCGCTCGTAGTAGTCCGTGAACGCGTCGACGCCCACGACGGACCAGCCGTCGGCGATCAGGCGTTCGGACAGGTGTGAGCCGATGAACCCGGCGCATCCGGTCACCAGTGCGGTCTTCATGAGGTCTCCCCTTTTCTCAAGTTCATCGTTCGGACAATCCGAGCCATCGAACACATCTCGGTGTTCGGGTGGCCGGCGAGTAGACCGAGCAGTTCGGCGACTCCATCGCGCTCCGCCTCGTCCATCACCGCGTGATGCAACATCACACCGAGTGGAGCAGGGCCCGCTGCGCGTTCAGCGAGAAGCGCTCCCAGCGCGGCTCGCGACAACCGTTCCCCTCTGCGAGCGGCGAGCCAATCCACCTGCACCACGAGCTCGCCCAGCCCGGTGATGCCCAGCGGCTCAGCGGTCGAATCGCGTGACAGCACCGCGACACCCAGGTCGGCCAGAGCAGCGCCGGTGTCGGCCGTGCAGCGGTTCCAGGGGGGCGTGAAGATCGGATCGAGGGCCTCGCCGAGCTGCGCGTGCAGCAGGCGACGCCCCTCGGCGATGTCACGTCGCTGGGCATCGAACGACCGGGCGGGGCCGAACTCGCATTTGCGCCCCTCGGGTTGGTGGTTGGCGTGGCGGTAGCCATGTTGATGCAATCCCAACCGTCCGCCCGACGCAGCGTGGCGGCTTCGAAGCTCCGCGGCGAGCCCTGGGCGCAGCTCGGTCGGGATCACGGCCAGATCGATCGGCGCCTCGTGCGCGGCGAACAGATCGAGGAGCGTGAGCAACCGCGCGTCGTCCCACCCGGCGTCGTCGTCACGGACGAAGACGGCGATCGGCTTCGTCGCCCCGTCCAAGGCGGCACGGAGGGGATCGAGCCAATCGCTCATGCGGCCCTCACCCCGATCAGACCGCCGAGCAGGCGCGCCGAGCTCCGCCGCCCGTCGAGGTCCAGGTCCGCGGGTGCTGGAGCGAAGCCCGACAGCAAGTCCCGAACCTCGGCCGCCATGCGATCGCCGCTCAACTCGCGATGCGGCAGGACCCGTATGACACCGTTGGCCACCAGGCGCCTGGCGCGATCGGTCTGCTCCGTATCGCGCCGCTCGGCGTACGGCACGACCAGCGCGGGCACGCGAGCGCGCAGGATGTCCATCGCCGTGTTGTAGCCGCACTGGCTCACGCTCGCGACCGAGCGACGCATCTCCCACTCCAGGTCCGCGACAGAGCGCACGACGTCCAGCCCGACGACCCCATCGGCCGCGTCGACGAGCCACTCCCAGACACTGTCGGGCGCGAACGGACCGGCCACGACGGTCATCTCGGTGCCGGTGCCGGCGTGGAGCCGACGTTGCGCGTCCACCGCCGCCCGGAAGATCGGCTCGCCGACCATGCCGCCGCCGGCCGACACCAGCACGCGCTCGCGACGGTCGGAGGGCTCCACGATCCGGCCCGTGGCAGGTGCCGTGACGAAGCCGGTGTAGTGGACCGGAATCGCCAGCGGCGTTCTCGGGCGGAACGTCTCCTCCAACCGGGCAAACCGCGGGTCGGCGTGGACCAGCACGGCGTCGAAGTATCGGTTGCACAGGGTGCTCGCCCGCTCGTCGTGGTCGGCCTGGTCCGGCCGGTCCCCGACCAGTAGGTCGCGCACGCTGGACACGACGATGGGTCGGCTGCCGCCGCCTGCGTGGATGGCATCGAGAAACGGCAGGAGCTCCGCCCCGAATTTCTTGCGACCGAACGGGAACAGCTCGATCACGACCGCCGCCGGTCGATGGTCGTCCAAGCAGCGGAGCATCGTGTCACGGCGGATCTGGAGGGCCTGCCCGACCGAGAGCGACGCGTCGTGGCTGATCAGGTCGTGGGTCGGCTGGCCGAGCGGCGGCAGGTTGACGACCTGCACGCCCACTGGCACGACCGCCGTCTCGGGCATCCGTCCCCCGTTCAAGAGCACAACGTCGAAACGCTCCGCCAGACCGTCGATCAGAGCCAGGGAACGGACCAAGTGGCCCAAGCCGATCGAGTGCTGGCAATAGAACACAAGCGTCGGGCGGAGGCTCACCATGGTTCATCGGTGAGCGCCGCCTCCGCCCGCAGGAGAAGCTCCGGCAGATGCGTCAAACCCTCCACGCGCACACGGCTGACGGCGCGCAACGCCCGTTCAGCCACCGTCGCCGCCGCGACGTGCCAGCGGATCGTGTCCTGGTCAGGGAGCGCCCGGTGTGCCCCATAGCTCTCCACGAACGCACGGATCAGTTGACGGGCCGTGATCGCGTCCCAGTCACCGATCATCGTGCCGTACTGCACACGCGCGATCAGGCTTGCGATGTCCGCCGCGGCGGGCCCGAGCCCGGCCTGGTCGATGTCGATCATCGAGAGGCGATCGCCGTCCAGGAGCGCGTTCTTGGGATGGACGTCACCATGCAGGACGCAGTCGACGCCCAGGTCGGGAGGCTCGGCAGCCGCGAGACGCTCCCCCACACGCTGTGCGAGGTCCGCGACATCCGGCCGGCCCGTCGCGACCAGCTCGGCGCAGTGAACGGCCCGCTCGGCGCTGAGGCGCGCGAACCGGTGGATGCCGGTGGCCTCGAACGGCGCGGTGTCGAACCCGTGCGTGCAGGCGAGCGCCTCTCCGAGCCGGTGCATCACAACCGGCAGCGCGTCGGGCCCGACATCGGACCACGGGTGACCCGGCATGGCCTCTTGCAGGATGATTCCGTGCTCCTGCGACGACGCGGCGACCCTCGGTGATGCGACGCCGAGGCTGGCCGCCGCGAAGCCGTCTGCCATCAGCTCGTACCGGGCGACGAGCTCCGGAATCGGCGAGACCGGCGTCGGCGCGTACGCCTTCGCGTAGCCGACGACGCCTCCGTCGGCGTCGAGCGCCCGGACCGTC